>NZ_JAMQUU010000018.1:0-169851 GCF_025594975.1 Turicibacter sp. T129
AAAAGAAGAGGTCTAGTATCACTACTAGACCACTATCAAACCGTTCATATTTAGAGATAAAATAGAACCGCCGTATACGGAACCGTACGTACGGTGGTGTGAGAGGACGATGATTAAATTAATTAATTATCTCCTACTCGATTATGTTATTGAGATAGTATTTCAGTTCTTAACTTTTGTACGGTTTCCAGTGGTAGTTCAATTTTAGAAGCGATTGTTTCATCATCTAGGATATCCAGAAGAGCTTTAGCATTCTCTATTTTATTTTTTTCAATGCCTTGTTCTAATCCTTCTTGTAGTCCTTGTTCATGCCCCTCTTTAAATTTTTCTTTATCACGTTCGTAAAGTGTCATATATTCCACCTCCAAAGATTTATCTGATTTTAAATAACTTACTTTTTGGTTAATTTCTTTTACAAGTTGACTCTTAGCCTGATTTGCATAATCATCTGTTGAATTTTCAATATAGTTTAGAAATTCAATCATTTCTTCATTAACGTCATTAAGTTCCCCTTTTGTATTTAAGAAGACTTTTGTTGTTTCATCTCCAAGGGTTAGCGTGGAATCTTCATAGCACCTATTTTGGAATGTATAAATATGCCTTCCTTTGTTAAAAGGATCGAAGGTACAAATGAAAATAACGAAACTTTTACGAAGCTTTTCATAGTCTTCTCCTTTTTGAATCATATCTAAATCAATATTACCTTGATAGTATCTACTTCGTTTAGCTAAGTTTTTGTGACTACTCTTTTGCATTTCAACATTGTAAATTGTATTATGTTCATCATTGACATAAATATCTA
This sequence comes from Turicibacter sp. T129, assembly GCF_025594975.1. Lineage (NCBI taxonomy): Bacteria > Bacillati > Bacillota > Erysipelotrichia > Erysipelotrichales > Turicibacteraceae > Turicibacter > Turicibacter sp. T129. The sequence continues at coordinate 803 of NZ_JAMQUU010000018.1, forward strand.
GTCTTACAGATTTGCTATCGAGCACAAGATCAATTACTTTTTGTTGTTCTGGCATCTTTATTTCTTGGATTTTAATATTTAATATCTCCTCTAAAACTTTCTTGCAGATTACTTTATCACTCATGACTTTAGCAAATAAGAAGTCATCAGCTAAATTGAGATTTTGAATTAGTTTATTCACTTTTATCTCCTTTATTATAGCTTATAAAATAAATTTTTAAAACAGATGGATTTATTGTAAAACGAGGATAGTTTAGGGCCCGGTATATTCCTCGTAGTAATATACGAACAATAGAGCTTTGTTCTTTGTTTTAGTATTTATATTTTTTATTCACTAATTGATCGCTATAATAGCTGTGGATAAGGAGTGGTAATTGTGATTGTTAAAGATGATTATTTATGGATAAAAGCAATTCAGGAAGAGTTAAAGGATACACCAAAGATTCCGTTATCCGAGTGTAGCTCATTGTTACAGGAGTTTGTAACTTGTTGTTTACAGAGTGAGAGTGGGATGTATTTCTTTGAAGTGGACGATTTTTATGAGCGAGTTGAAAGTAAAAAGTTGACGCGTGATATGTGGTTGGACTTTGAGCATGATATGGCTAAGTATGGAGTGTTGATTTTTGGAGCCATTGAGATTCATGCTGATTTTTATGAAGTGGATGATTCGCTAGATTGTGTTGTGACTTGTTATCAATCCTTACCGTATTATTTTGAGTAGAAGTTTGTATAATCACGGTGTTTTTTGCTACAATGAAGGTACTTATATTTAGAGGTGATGTTGTGAAGGCTTATCAAATAAAAATTCAGTTGGAAGGTTTGGATGTTTGGCGTCGTGTCGTGATGCCAGCAGAAGTATCGTTTAATGCGTTGCATCGTGTGATTCAATATAGTATGGGTTGGTATAATTGTCATTTGTATCAGTTTGAGTTAGCGGAAGAGTTGGTATTGGTTGAAACAAGCGAAGAGGTGGAGGAGTATTCGTGGATGAATGAGATGCCAACATATGATGGTCGTCCGCGCCTGCGTAAAACGTACCGTTTAAGTAAAAATGCGAAAGTAGATAAGTACATTGAAGTAGGCCAATCGATTCCTTATGTATACGATATGGGGGATTATTGGGAGCATGTGATTACGTTTGAAAAAGAACTTGAAGATTATCCGAATGTTTATCCTGTTTGTTTAGACGGTGAAGGGGCTTGTCCGCCAGAGGATTGTGGTGGTGTTCCAGGTTATTTAGAATTGTTAGAGATTATTAAAGATTTAAGTCATCCTGAATACGAGAGTGTAATGGAATGGTTAGGAGTTGATGAGTTTAATCCAACCTTCGATCTGGAAGATACAAATTATTGGATGAAGGAAGATTTAAAGTTAAAACGTCCTAAGAAAGTCTAAGAGTGTGTATGAATAAAGAACGCTAGAGACATACTATTTATAATTCTTTTTTATTAAATTTAATTTAAGGTGAGGGAAATGAAGAAGTTATGCCTTTTCGTAATAGGATGTATCTTAGTTATTCTAGTTGGCTGTCATTCGAAGAAAGAAGAAACGGAACAGATAGAGCCATTTCCTATATTGAGTCATTTTCTTAATATGGTAGATGAAATTCAATCATATAACACTAATGAGCGCGAGCAATTTATAAAAGATGCATTATCAATAAAGGAGACAACAACATCTAATCCGTTATTTGAGAATTTAAAAAGTGAGATGGAAAGCGTTCGTTTCAGTGAGACAGGCCCATTTTTAGAGGATACGTCTAATCAACCCTTAAATACTCTGACTATACAGTATGAATTAGTGATACCATCTGAATTAGGAATGCAGTCACTGTCAATTGGTTATCGATTTAGTCCGAAAATCATGTCAGATAATTTTCAAGTCTCGTTAAAAACGCCTCATATCGAGGATAGTATTGAGTTATCCTTAATATTTAGGTTACCTAGTAGCCCTATTGAAAATGTTTTTGAAGAGCAACTTCCTACTTTTGTTACTCAAACACCCATTGAAATGACGAATTTAACAGACCATTTAAAGCAAGAATCCATGTCATTTGAAGAACATGAAGGAGAACAAGGTATCATCTATTCTATTCATGATGATGAAACAGTTTTAAATATTTCCTATGATTCACAGACTCAGTTAATTAATTTACTAACTTATTATGTGAGTGATTTTGAAAAAAGTGCTTATCTTATAGAGGAGCAAGCAACTCTATCTATAACAAATAGTCGTTTAAATCAGTATGTGTTTGAAAGTGATATTTATCAGAAATTAGTTGATTATTTTAAACAGAAATTGTGATAGAAAAAGTTAATCTCGAGTCAGGATTTTTGGCTGCTTTTATTGATGATTAATAAGAGGTAACATTTTAATAGAAAAAGTGACCTAGTTTTAAGTAATTAGGTCACTTTTTTATATAAATCAAAATTATCTACTATGCCAGTGTAAAAGGTTTTGGTACCTCATAGACTATAGTCTGTCTTGTACTAGTTGGGGAAACCTATGATCCCAATCATAGATTGAACCATGTAGCATAGAGAACCTATTATTAAAGAGAATTGCCAACTAAGTCTGCTATAAAATTAGGGTCTGTTAGACGAAAATGTTGTTATTGGTTATTTATTTACTTGAAGTGGATACAATCTTTAAAAACTGGACTTAATGATCGTTGGTATCAAGCGATTCGTTACCAACAAAATTGTCTAACAGAGCTTAAAATTATGAAATACATTTCTGTTTCTATCTATATATAAACAGATAAATATTCTACATCTCAAGTAGCAAATAAAAAAATACTGATATGTTTTACCTATCAAGGCAGCCTATAGTCCAGTTAAAAATTTTCTCTGAAGAAAATTTATCTGGACTTATATAGTAAAAAAAGTAGATAAGAAAAAATATTCATGAAAACTCCCATAAACGTTAGCTTATATTGGGTTATTATGTATTAATATGTTAAAATAGAAAAGATTGTATTAATTTTGTATTACAAGATGTACTTTACCTTAAGCAAAGATAATCAACATATCTTTATTTAATGAAAGTTTAAGTGCAGAAAGGATATTAATTATGCCAAAAAAGGTTTTAATTACCCTATCGCTTATGGGGGCTGCTCTTTGCAATCAAGATTATATGAAGACGGTTTTTGCGGAAGAAAGTCGACCTAGTGCCCTTTTAGAGCGTTCAAGTGTAAAAATAGCAATAACTATGGAAAATCTGAATTTACGAGATAAAGCAAGCACAAGCGGGAGGATTTTAACGACAATTCCGAAAGGAAAGACAGTGACGATTCTTTCAGAAAAAGATGAAAATGGCTGGTATAAAGTAAGCTACGATGGAAAAACGGGATATGTGAGTAGATCTTATTTAACGACAAGTAATTCAACGCCAGCAGTGTCTAAAACAGGAACAGCAACAGAAAACTTAAACTTACGAGATCAACCGGGTACAAGTGGAAAGATTTTAACGACAATTCCGAAAGGAAAGACAGTGACGATTCTTTCAGAAAAAGATGAAAATGGCTGGTATAAAGTAAGCTACGGTGGAAAAACGGGATATGTGAGTGGATCTTATTTAACCACAAGCCCAAGTGGTTCAACGACCATAACGACTAAAACAGGAACGGCAACAGAAAACTTAAACTTGCGAAATCAAGCTAGTTTAAGTGGAAAGATTTTAACGACGATTCCGAAAGGGAAGACAGTGACAATTCTTTCAGAAAAAGATGAAAATGGTTGGTATAAAGTCAGTTATGATGGAAAAACGGGATATGCTATCAGCAATTATATTAAAGAAGATGATAGTAATTCCGAGGCAACAGAGAGTGCACCATCAAAGCCAACAGTATCTAAAACGGGAACAACAACAGAAAACTTAAACTTGCGAAATCAAGCTAGTTTAAGTGGAAAGGTTTTAATGACAATTCCGAAAGGAAAGACAGTAACAATTCTTTCAGAAAAAGATGAAAATGGTTGGTATAAAGTCAGTTATGATGGAAAAACGGGATATGCTATCAGCAATTATATTAAAGAAGGTGATAGTAATTCCGAGTCAACAGAGAGTACACCATCAACACCAGTTCCGATTGAAGGACAGCCAACAGAAAATTTAAACTTAAGAGATCAACCAAGTACAAGTGGAAAGATTTTAACGACGATTCCGAAAGGAAAGACAGTGACGATTCTTTCAGAAAAAAATGCGAATGGTTGGTATAAAGTAAGTTATAATGGCAAAACAGGATATGTGAGCGGTTCATATTTTAAGGTGACTAAATACGAAGAACTAGAAGAAACTGTTATTTGGACTGGAACTGTTAATACCAATGAAAGTATTGTTTACAAAACAGCTGATACTAGTGCAACTACTTTAACAACTTATCATGCTGGACAAAAGGTTGAAGTCGTTAAAGTACAAGGCGATTGGGTTAGAATTAAGTATAATGATACTTATGCATGGATGTTAAAAAAAGTTGTCACTCAAGGTAATTTACCAAATTCAACAATATTATGGGATGGAGAAATTGGTAAAGATACAAAGCTATATGCAACAAAAAGTACAACTAGTACAGTATTAAATTCATTAACTAAAGGAACAGTGGTCTATGTTATTGAAGAAGATGGAGATTGGTTGAAAATTAAGCATCACGATGGATATGGTTATGTTCAACGAGTAACTGTTATAAATCTTAGTATACCAACAATTCCGGAAAATATTCTTTGGACAGGAAAAACAACAGAGAATTTAAATGTTCGTAATTATCCCGATGTAAGTGGAATCCTTCTTGGAACATTAACTAAAGGAACCATTATTGAGGTTGTAAGTGAGGATTCAAAGGGATGGTTAAAGATTAAGTATGAACATGGATATGGATATGTAAATGGAAGTTATGTTCAAAAAGATGATTCCCAAACACCTGAAACACCAGAAACTACAAAGCAAATAGCTTATGTTTATAACTTAGATGGTGGAACACTAAATGTTCGACCACAACCGAATACTAGTCAGTCAGCTATTGGAAAATTATCTGAAGGAGAGGCTGTCACAATCGTAGGTGAATCTGGAAACTGGTATGAAATCGAATATAATAATTCAATAGCATACGTATCAAAAGATTATATTACGTTTACGCCGATAACACCTGAAACGCCAGAAATTACAAAGCAAATAGCTTATGTTTATAACTTAGATGGTGGGACACTAAATGTTCGACCACAACCGAATACTAATCAAGCAGCTATTGGAAAGTTAGCTGAAGGAGAGGCTGTCACAATCGTAGGTGAATCTGGAAATTGGTATGAAATCGAATATAATAATTCAACGGGATATGTATCAAAAGATTATATTACGTTTACGCCGATAACACCTGAAACGCCAGAAATTACAAAGCAAATAGCTTATGTTTATAACTTAGATGGTGGGACACTAAATGTTCGACCACAACCGAATACTAGTCAGTCAGCTATTGGAAAATTAACTGAAGGAGAGGCTGTCACAATTGTAGGTGAATCTGGAAACTGGTACGAAATCGAATATAATAATTCAACGGGATATGTATCAAAAGATTATATTACGTTTAATAAACCAAATCAACATCCAGATGCTAATATTGATTTTGAAACTACACCACGTATAGGTGTGGTTATCGATAGTGTTACAAGTTTAAACATTCGACAAGAAGCTACAACTAACTCAGTTATTTTAGGAACATTAACAGCAAAAGATGAAGTAAGTATTATTGGTCGTTTCAATGATTTCTATAAAATTAGTTATGATGATAGCTATGCCTATGTTCATAAAGATTATGTCGGGGTTAAGGCAACAAGTAATTTAAATGGTCGTGTTAGTTATTTAACAACGGAATATAGCTATTCGTTAACTAAGTTTGCACAAATCCAACAAAGTTACACGTCCGGTACAATACAGTCAATTACAAGTTATTTGAATCCAAACAACCCGGCTAATGTTAACTATCTACTTCAATATTTACGCATTGATCAATTCCGAAGTTTTGATGTTGCTGGATTGAACAAAGAACTTCAAAATAAAGGAGTCCTTCATAATCAAGGTCAGATTTTCTATAATGCATCGAGATACTATAATATTGATCCTATTTTCTTTGTGTCTCAGTCTATTCATGAAACGAATTGGGGAACTAGTAATTTGGCTAAAGGAATTACAATTACAGAAATTGCAGATGAGAATAAACCAATTAAAGATTCTAGTGGAAAGATTATTGACTATGAGCGCATTCAATTAGATAAACCAGTGACGGTTTATAACTTATTTGGAATTGGGGCTAGGGATCATGCTCCCCGTTTATTAGGAACGACTTACGCTTATAAAAAAGGGTGGACAACTCCTGAAAAAGCAATCTTTGGTGCAGCTGAATTTATTTCTTTGAATTATATTAATTCACCAAAATATCAGCAAAATACTCCATTTAAAATTAAATATAATCAATTAAGTGCTAACCAATGGCATCAATATGCGACAACACCATGGTACGCTTATGAAATAGGAAATTATATGCATCGATTTGCTTATTTATATGATGACGATCAAGAGTTTTTATTAGATATTCCGGTTTATAAATAATAAAAATCCCCTAAAGTGTAGGATGTTTACATAACCTACTCTCTAGGGGATTTTTTATATTTTTAAAAATATTTTTTTAGTTTTGGAACAAGATATCTTGCTCTCCTTGATAAGGGAAACTTGTAATTTCTTTTGAGTCTAAATTAGCATTTGATAATTTAACGGCATTGATACGTCGATTGTAATAATCGGTATAATAGTAAGTTCCACTTTCTTGACACATCGCTGATTTATACACGGTATAATTCATTGAGCCATCGGGATCAACTTCAGACCCTTTAATAACTGTTACCCCTGTTAACACGTTGAGGAAAGCAGTAACCCCACTGATTTCATCATTGGCTTCAACAATTGAATCTCTAAAGAAGACGGTTCTAACAAAACGTGCGGCAGGTGAACCATCTCCTGGAATTCCACACATTCCTAAACCATGACCATATGGATGAAGCAGTAAATCTCCCATTTGTTTTGGAGCCGGTGTTGCTTTTTCAAGGGTAACATACTGTCTTAAATTAGTTAAGTGCCAATCAAAAGTTGGGTCATTCGTTAAAACACCAACTGGATTTTCATGAATATGCATACCGTCGGCCATATTTTCAATCACGATACTACGCCCAGATAAATCAGTGAACATCCAGTGAAGACCTGCAACTGGAAGCTGATGCTCAAATGGAATATTAGTCAGTACTAAATTTTCTAACGCTTGACGTAACTCATTTAAATCCGCAAAGTTACTAAGTGCCCAGTATACAAAGTCAGATGCGGAGATATTTATTTTTCCATCGATGGCATTTTCATTAAATTTAGCAAAGTGCGTAAAGTTTAATCCACCACCAGCTAATCCTTTTTCATTGACTGCATCAAAAAGAAGTGGGTGATTATCTACAACGATTCCCATTCCAATACACGCATATTTAGAAGCTAATGTTTCACCATTTACGACATTTAGCCAATTGAAATTTCTTGGAATGATATGAACAGATTGTCCGTATGAAGCGGGAACATCTAAATTTCTACCAAAGAAGTGTTTTCCATCTTTAGTAGTTAAACTTAACCCTGTACACATTTTCGAGTCCTCCTAACTAAGCCACTAGAGTGCTAATTAATTACTGTTTTAAGATTTGCTAAATCTCATTTAATTATTCAAGTTGATGTTAATTTATCAAAAAGACATCAAGGCACATTTAGTACTTGATGTCTTTTCACGAAATAGGGGGATTCTTATAACTCAACAAATTTATTTTTCTTCATTCTCAGGCCATTATGTTAAGATTAAGAAAAAAAGTTTTTAATTTTTGAAGATTTTTTGAGGAGAAGTTCAGATAGATAGATGATACGTGTCCAGGGAGGTTTTGAGATGGAATTGGAGAAGGTGATTCAGGTCGTGTTAACGACCAATAAACAGGCGTATGAACAAATTATAAAGCGTTATTATTCATCCATTTATTATTATGTTTATCAGCAGGTGGGAGATGTTGAGGTGAGTAAGGAGTTATGCCAGGATATTTTCTTTGAGGCATATCGTTCGCTTAAGCGTTATAATTCGAAAAAGGCGTCTTTCCAGACGTGGCTTTATAAGATTGCGAATTATCGTTGTATTGATTATTTGCGAAGCAAGGCGTATCAACAGCGCACGTTTGATGGGGAAGATGAATTAGAGACTTTATCTGAAAGCTCAGATGATGCCTTAACGAGATTAATTAAAGAAGAGAAAGCACAAAAGATTAATCAGCTGATGCGAACTTGTTTAAAACCAAAGCATGAACGGATTATGAGGTATTATTTTTACGCAGATTTAAGTCCACAGGAAATTGCAATATTAGAAAAAACATCAGTTAAAACAATTTACACGATTATTAAGCGGAGTTTAGAGAAATTAAAGATTGCTTTAGGAGGGGATTGTCATGAATAAAGAGATTGAACACATTGATGTGAGTCAAGAAGCTAAGTTGATTATGGATCGAATTGATAGGTATGAAAAGCAAAAAAGGTCAACAGTTCATATGATCAAACCACTGACCGCTATTGCAGCAGTTGCTGTCTTATTTTTACTTCCATTTTTTTTGAATGATGATGGTTCATATGGAGTAACAAGAATTAGCGCCAATGAATACCGTTTAAATGTCTTTGGAGAGGAAATTTATTTTAATATTCATGGCTATGTTGAAAATCCAAATCTTATTCAGCTTACGGATGATATCTATACGTATGAAAATCAAGTAAAGTATTTAGATGTTACATCGCAGATAGAGGTGGATATGATTGAGGTTGAGGATTATTTATTTTTAACTTTATCACAGAATGATAAGATTTTAGACTATTTACTAGTGAATAATATTAGCAAAAAAGGCTTTGTTAGTGAAACAACAATCGGATTAGCCCGTGTTAATCGAGAATTTACCAATTTTAATGAAGAGATGAAAGAGATTATTGAATTAACAAAAAATTATCCATTTGAAGTTAATAAAGACAAAGTATGTACAGAGTTGACGGCCAATGAAAAAGTAAATGAATTAAGTCAAGAAGACTTAGAGGATTATAAATGGTTCTTATCACTTCGAAATGAAGGAGCTTGTATGACTAGTTTAGTTAAGTCTATTGATTATATAGTTTACTTAGATGGAACTGTTAATAATATTGGAGACATTATTCCTCAAGAAAGTGAGATTTATGTGAATTCTAATCCGAAAATAGAGAGTTCGTTCCCCATTAAAATTGAAGATAAAGGAATGATATTTAGTTGGCCTACTATACATAAAAGACAGGGGATTTCTATTAAGTTCTTCGATGATTATTCTTTTGACGATGATATTTCCTTTGAAGGAAATAGTTTGATTGCGGTATTATTAGGTCTAGAGATTGATTTTAATGATTTGAATCCTGATGAATATGAAATCGATGTTTTAGTTGATGGGGCCCCGCTAGATTTTATGCTTGAAAAAGTTAATCAGTCAACGATGTATTTAATATCTGAAGTTTTTACAGAGGAAGCAGAGGGTGATGATGAAATAAAAACTATCAATAAATCAATCGAGATTATTATTACTGATAAGAAGTCTACTAACGAAGTCGTTAGAGTCAAAGATAATCTTAACTGGTCAATTAGTAGATATCATGAACATTAGGATGAAATTTAATATATTCGAAATATTCAATTAAAAAAACCTCTCGTTCGAGAGGTTTTTTAGGTACAAGAAATAATGCATTGATTAAAGGTTTCACAGGTTAGAACAATGGTATCTCCTTGTTGGATAAGTGTATCCCCTTTTGGAGTGATGCTTGTTCCATCCTTACGTTTGATTAAGATAATTAAAGTTTGAGGTGGGAGATCAAGGTCTTTGATTTCTTTACTAAGCCAAGGATGATTTTTATCAATATTAATTTCATTAAGGGTGAGATCGGTTTGTTCGTGAAAACCTGTGCCACTGACAACGAGTTGATCACCAGGTAAAATCATCGTTTGTCCATTCGGGATAATTGTCTGTTCATCGCGTTTAATCATTAAAATTAAGGTGTCGCTGAGGTTTAGTTCACTAATGAGACGATTTGCCCAGTTATGGGTTGGGATGATAAAGATTTGGAGCAAGGGAAGGTGTTCTTCTTCCTGGTAGTCAGTGAACGTTTTGAGGACGTTGTCGTTATCATCAATCATCGCGAGTTTATGGGCAACAGTTGGAAGCAATGTTCCTTGTAAGGCCACTGAGATGAGACAGATGCAAAAACTAATATGGAAAATATCATACGTGGTATCCGATCCTTTTAAAACAACTAAGATAGCAAAGACGATGGAAGAGGCTCCACGAAGACCAGACCAAGATAAGAGGAGTTTTTGGGAAACGGTACTTTTAAAGGGCTTCATTAATAAGAAGGTTGTTAATGGACGAGCGACAAAGGTTAGCCATAAAAAGATAAGGATAGCAGGTAGTAAAATGGTGGGCATTTGGGATGGGAAGGATAGAAGTCCAAGTAGGAAGAAGATTAGAATTTGAGCTAATCCGGTGAGACCATCAAAGAAGTTTACTAAAGTTACTTTATCTGGGATGGCTCCATTTCCAATAATGATTCCGGCTAGATAAGTTGCTAAATATCCATTTCCACCGATAGCTGTTGGAAGAGCATACGTTAAAAGCGCAATGGCCAAGACGAAGATTGTTTCTAAGCCATCCATCATAAAGTTAACTCTTCTTAAGATAATAACGGTAATCATCCCAATGCAAACACCAAATAGTGTCCCAAATCCCAGTTGATTCAGTAAGAGAAGCGGGATTTCACTTAGGTTAGCAGTTTGCTTCATTAAATCAATGAGAAGAATGGTCAGCATGTAAGCCATTGGGTCATTACTTCCGCTTTCAAGCTCTAAAATAGAGGCAGTTCCATCTTTAAGGTTTAATTTTTTCGAACGTAAGATTGAGAAGACGGATGCTGCATCGGTTGAACTGATGATAGCCCCAATGAGTAAACTTTCAATGAGTTCAAGATGAAGAAAGAAGTAACAAAAAAGTCCTGTTATAGCTGCTGTTAAAAGGACACCTAGTGTAGATAAGACTAAAGCCGGTTTCATGACCGGTCTAGCTGTTTTCCAATTGGTTCCGAACCCCCCATAGAAAATAATGAAGATTAAGGCGATGGTACATAATTGTTCGGTAAGATGATAGTCATTGAAGGCCACTTTAAAAAAGCCATCTGATCCAAAGATCATCCCAAGAAGAATGAAAAATAGTAAAGAAGGAAGACCCAATCGGTGAGTCAGCCTGCTAAGTAGAATACAAACCATTAAAATAATGGCACAAACCATTAAAGAAAACTCCATATAAAACCTCCTTTGCGTATATGTCATTTTATGAAATAAGTAGAATTAAATATGAATGATAAAAGAGATGACAGCTTAGTATCATCTCTTTAGAAAATAGGTTTATATTTCGTCTGATTATTCATTAAACTTCTGTTACCTGTTAATCAAAGATTTCTACGTCTCCCTTTTAATAAAGATGATCGATAATTTGCTTATATTAATAAATCATGACAAGTAGATGCCTGATGATAAACTTCCCTGTTTTAATCACTTATACACTAACATGATTTAACGAGCTGATTAATATAATGATAATAAAATAGGGAGGGATAGCGACGTGGGAAAAGCAAAGATTATATCAATTATTAATTATAAGGGCGGCGTCGGAAAAACGGTCAGTGCCTTTAATATCGCAGCGGGACTAAACTTTTTAAATCAAAACTCGGTTTTATTAATTGATTTAGATCCACAGTGTTCACTAAGTACGATTTGTATGAGAGCCTATTCTAAGACTAAAGGGGAACATATTCGCTTTAGTAGTTTAAAAGAAGAAGAAACAATTAATCATATATTTAATAGTTATCTTAATCGTGAGATATTAGATTTTGATGTTCCATTCAATTTAGATAAGTTAATCAAACACAACTTTTATACTGGTGGAAAATATAAATTGCAAAAATTTGATTTTATTCCATCAAGTATGTATAGTAACTCACATCAAGGGATGATGAGAGGATTAGAAGGAATAGAATCTGAGATTAAGCGTAGATTTGGGGATGATGGAAATAGTAGCATTAAACGGTTAAGTATTTTAGCTAAATTTTTAAAAGAAGTCGAGCTAGATCAAAAGTATGATTTTATTATTTTTGATTGTCCACCAAGCAATAACTTTATTGTTCAAAATGCACTGTTTGTATCTGACTATTATGTGGTTCCAACTATTATGGATGAGATGGGAGTACAAGGGATCAATCATTTGAAAAATATAGTGGAGAATGATTCGGTTCAAATCATTTGTAAACAATACAGGTCATTAATTGATTTAGCACCTAGTAATTCATATCTATCTTACCTTAAAAGTGGAAGTCCTAAGATGATTGGAATTATTGAGACTTTACGTAAGGCATCAAGTTCTAAAGGTGGAACTGAGGCAGAGCAATGGCGTAGATTTGTTGAAACTAAGTTACCAGGAATGTTATTTACACCAGTTGTTTATCATCAGGTAGAGGTTCAGAAACTAATTAATGCAGGAGAATGTTGTTTTATTAATTGGAAACGAAATGGGACTCTGCCAGCAAATGAAAGTTATGGACAGATAGTTTTTGATTTGTTAGATCGTATAAATGTTCCAAAGAGTCAGTTTTCAAGGGAAATCACAGATATTTTATAAGTGAGGGATAATAAATGACAAAGGTAAAAGATATCTTAGGGGATTTAAATACGTATCAAAAAATTGTTCAGTTAACGGCCGGTATTATCGATCCCGAAATTGACCGATTTTTGGAGATTTTAAAACCTTACCGTTCGTTAAGTTTAGATGAGTTTGAAAAGAAAATAAGTGGGGATAAAAAGAAAAAATCTAGGTCTTCTCTTCGTGATGATGCGTTACGAATTGGAGAACTATATTATCAAAGGAAAACAATTGGAGGAGTGGCTGAGGAAGAACAGAGTATTATTACGAGTTACTTAAATTCAGCTGACAATAAAATTGTTTTATCAGTATTAGAAATTCCATTTGATGATTCATATGAGAAGATTAATCAATTAACTGATAGCCAATTAACGTCTAATCAACTCTATTTCTTAGGAATGGCCTTATTAAATATTAAATTAAAAGGTAGTTCAAAAGCTATACAGAAGAAAAATTTATTAGATATGCTTTGGAGTGCTATTGAAAATCAAAAAATGAATGAGATTTATGAGAGTGAGTTGTAGGGAAGAGTTTTAGTTAGGTTTAGGGGGATGTTAGGTGAGGGTGGTTTGGAGTATTTTAGTTTGTTTGTGTTTAGTGGGATGTATGAATCCTAAAAATAAGGCGATTGGCGTTTATGATACAAGTCAGTTACCTAGTGATTTTGGTGGTGGAGAAGCTTACGAAATTGGTATGAATCAAGATGGAAAGCCGGTATTTGTTAATCCAGATGCAGCTTTTAAACAAATCGTAACTGATTATAAAGATGGCTTTAAAGCCATCCAAAAAGAGTACTATTTATTTCCTATCACAAAGTTAACGTGGCGACGGTATGGTTATTATGGCTGGCAGTTAACCCATGAGGATGAAGAAATTATTGATCAAGGCTATGAAATATCCCGCTTCTTTGAAATATATAAAAATAGTTTTTAAGGTTCCTATCGTTAGGGACTTTTTTTATTATTTTATCCATCAAACAAAGAGTGTGATTTAAGTTTAGTTCTTCAAATACTCTGATATTAAGATTTTCTATAGAAAATTTCTCATGACTTATCTCATAAAAGGCCATGAAATAAGAGAACTGGTGGCGATAAAAAGGACAATTATTCATTTGAAATAAAGAGCAAGAGTTTTTAAGTAAAGGATTAAATTTTATCAATAGCCGAAGCTACTCCTAATTCTTTATTAAGTAAGTTAATGCCTCAGGGGGAAACAAACCTCTGCAAGGATTAATAAAGTAAAGTGTTCATGATTTCATCGCCATATTGTGAAAAAATAACTAACATTAATAGAAATGTAAAGATAATGATAACATTTAAGAATTGATAAGTCATTGATTTAATGAAACTAGGTTTTTCATCTAAATGAATGGATTTGATAGTTAAATAGATATTATTAAAAAAAGCAAATAGTAGACTTGTCATAATAATGCTTAATACGAGTAACTTTATGTACATGTTATATCTCCCTTTCATCTTTTCTGATAACGATAGTATAGCCTTTATTGTTGGTGAAAGTGAGTGATAGTCGTATAATTTTATTGAATTTAAATTATTACTCTATTATTGAAAAAAACTTAGCTACCTACCATTGAATTTTTTTGGATGGATGTATTATCAGCTATTGATTGGAAATAACAGATGTTAAAAAGGAGTATGGTGAGATGAAGGCAGTTCTATTTGATGTGGATGATACGTTATATGATCAGGTGATTCCTTTTCAAAAGGCGTATGAAGAATTATTTAAAGGGAGTTTTGAACTTTCAATTGAAGAGTTATATAAACGAAGTCGTTATTATAGTGATGAAGTGTTTGAAGCTACTCAGCGTGGAGAAATGTCGATGGAGGCCATGTATATTTATCGTGTACAAAAAGCCTTTGAGAGTTTTGGTATAAGTGTCACAGATGATGAAGCATTAGAGTTTCAACGACTTTATGCAGGTAATCAAAAGAAATTAGAAATTTCTGAAACGATGCGAACAATCATTGAACTCTGTCAAAAACATGAGATTATGATGGGGGTTATTACAAATGGACCTTCACAGCATCAATGGAATAAAGTGAAGGCATTGAAGGTAATGGAGTTTATTCGAGAGGAATATATTTTCGTCTCAGGAGATATTGGAGTTGCTAAACCGCAGATTGGAATCTTTCAGCATGTAGAAAAAATAATGAACCTTAATCCAGAGGAGACATTATTTATTGGAGATACGTTTCAGAGTGATATTATAGGTGCCAAGGGAGCTGGTTGGAAAGCTATTTGGTTAAACCGCCACCATGCAGAGCATCCAGAAGGGAATATTCAAGCGGATTATTGTATCAATAATGAAGCAGAGCTTTATAAATTAGTGTTAAACTTTATAACTAATGAAGCTATCTAATATAGATAGCTTTTTTTGTCGAGTGACTTCTATTCTTTCATTTACTTTCTATAATTGAAAAGAGGATGAGAGGAGGAACGAGATGAAACTTAAAGAGAAGATGGTAGCTGTCCCTATTATTAAACATCCAATGGTTTATTTGTTGCTTGTCTTAGTTTTTCTGGCGATGTTAAGGACGCCAATTTTATCTGTTTTTTCAAGACCAGAAATGATTTTAATGATATACTTAGGGATATTTTTAATTTTTTCAGTGACAGTTGGATTCAAAGAAATTGGACCTTTCTATAATAAGGGAGGCGGAATCATCAATTTAATTGGAATAACAGGGGCTGTTTATGTCTGTGGGATTTTAGCGGAAAGTTTTACAGGATATTTCTTATCAGCAAATGACCCTCAATTATTGAATCAATATACCTTTCATTTATCTGGGCCATATGTCTTGAATCAGTTAGCACGATATTCACTTGTCGGAATTGGAGAGGAAATTTTTAAATTATGTGTGTTTTTTATCCTGTATTGGCTTGGGGTTAAAGTTAGTAAACATAAGCTTGGTTCATGTATCATTTCCGTGATTGTGACGAGTTTTTTCTTTGGGCTTTTACATAGTAATTATAATTATGATCAGTGGTTGAATATTACATTGATTATTGGAGTGGGGGCACTTGTTTATTTTTATTTTCTATTTAAGTATCAGACGATTGTGCCATTAATGATTGCTCATGGATTACAAGATTTTTTGGTCTCACTGGAGCATACGGAAGAGTTAACAGGAATTTATTCATTGTTTTTAGTGGGACTCATTTTAATTTGGTTTATTGCTCGATTTGGATTTGGGATTAAAGTAAAGACGGAAAGATGACTTGGTCATCTTTTTTTGATGGAATTTTTTATACATTTTCATTGTTGTGATTTAAGTTTGATTTAAGGTTGGGAGTTTATAGTAATAACGAAGAGATGAGAAGTTAATACACAAGGAGGAAATAAGAATGTATGTATTGAAAAATGCATTGAAGAGTGTTTCACGCTCCATGGGAAGAAATATTTTAATTGGAATTATTGTTTTAGTCATTTCAATTTCATGTTGTATCGGGCTATCTATTCGCCAAGCTGCGGAAAGTGCAAGAACACAGACGTTAGATTCAATGAGTGTTACTGCTCAAATTTCAGTCGATCGTCAAGCGATGATGCAGCAAATGATGAATAATGGTAATGGTGAAGGTAGATTTGATAAATCAGCATTTACTCAGGTTTCAAGTTTATCAATTGATGAGATGCAAATTTATGCCGAAGCGGATTCGGTTAAATCGTTCTATTATACATCAACGATTTCATTAAATGGAACAGATGAATTTGAAGCTATCTCAACGACAAGTTCAAGTTCTGAATCATCGATAGATTCGATGATGGGGAAAGCTGGTATGGAAATGCCAGGAATGGATAGTGGAAAAGGTGGCGGATTCCAAAAAGGTGGAATGGGTGTACAAGGTGATTTCACGATTATTGGATATAGTTCAGATGAAGCGATGACAGACTTTGTAGCAGGAACTTCAACGTTAATAGATGGAAAAATGTTTGAAGAAGGAACAGAGTTATTAGATTGTGTGATTTCAGATGAATTAGCTATTTATAATGATTTAGCTGTAGGAGATACGATTACAGTAGTCAATCCAAATCATGAAGAGGAAACTTATACGTTAAACGTTGTTGGAATTTATAATAACAGTCAATCAACCACTTCAAGTAGTGAAGTGATGCAAGGATTCTCAGCAGCTAGTGATCCAGCGAATCGTATTTATATGAGTTACAACGCTGTTCAGGCGATTGCTAAAGCTTCAGAAGAAGGGGCAGTTGTTTCAACTGATGAAACAACGGGTATGGAAACAACAACGGCTATTCCATCTCAAGTTTCAGGAACATATGTCTTTGCAAATGTTGATGAATATTATACGTTTGAATCAGAAGTACGCGATTTAGGATTAGATGAAACCTATACCGTTTCATCAACTGATTTAGCAGCTTATGAACAAAGTTTATTACCATTAGAAAACTTAAGTCAAATGGCGGGTTATTTCTTAGCCGTTGTGTTTGGAATTGGCGCAATCATTTTAGTGGTTTTAAATATTTTTAATGTTCGTGAACGTAAGTATGAAATTGGAGTTTTAACTGCCATTGGAATGAAAAAAGGGAAAGTTGCGATGCAATTTTTAGTGGAAAGTTTTGTAGTCACATTAGTAGCGTTAGTGATTGGAGCAGGAATTGGGGCGATGTCATCCGTTCCAGTAACAAATACATTATTAGCTTCTCAAATTGAAGCTCAAAGTAATAATATGATGCAAACTGAGGCTTCATTTGGTCGTCCAACATCAGGAGCGATGGGAGGGATGACTGGAATCATTGGTGGTAAAGGGCAGGCGATGGCAGCTGTTGATTATATTTCAAACGTTACGTCAGCCACTGATTTCACGGTATTAATGCAGTTACTAGGAATCGGTATTGTCTTAACGTTAGTTGCAAGTGTTGTTTCGATTATTTTCATTACACGTTATGAACCGTTAAGAATTTTATCAAATCGTGACTAAGGAGTGAGAAGGATGTCAGTTTTAAAGCTTGAGAATATTAGTTTCACTTATGATAAAAAACCAATTTTTAAAAATCTAAACTTGCAGTTTGAAAAAGGAAAAGTTTATGCCATTGTTGGAAAGTCGGGAACTGGGAAAACAACGCTATTATCAGTGCTTTCAGGTTTAGCCGCTCCCACATCAGGAAACGTTTATTATAAAGGCCAAGATGTGGAGAAAATGAATAAGTATGACTTTCGTAGTAAATATGTTGGTGTTGTTTTTCAAAGCTTCAATCTATTAACAAAATTTACAGCTTTTGAGAATGTCAGTTTATCAATGGATATTGCAAACTTTAATGTGAATGATAAGAAACAATATGTGTATGATTTATTAGAAAGTGTTGGATTAGATAGAGAACAGGCTAATAGTCGTATTTTAAAACTATCTGGAGGGCAGCAACAACGTGTCGCCATTGCACGTGCTTTATCTTATCAACCAGAAGTCATTTTAGCAGATGAACCGACTGGAAACTTAGATGGAGAAACAGAGGCTGAAATTATTAAAATTCTAAGGGATTTAGCAAACCAAGGAAAATGTGTCATCATTGTTACTCATACTCCAGCAGTTGCTAAAGCGGCTGATCATATTTATGACTTGTCAAAATTAAAAAATGCAAAATAATAAAAAGAGACGTCTATCATTGAATGGACGTCTCTTTTTGAGTTTAATTGCCGTTAAAGATAAATGAATGGTGTCGATAAAAAATCAATGAGGGTCAAGTTGTTTGATATGTGAAAAGCTCTTGCTTTTTGAGAACATAAAAAGAGAAGTCATATCTAATTTGTTAGATGACTTCTCTTTAAAAAGTTTTTATTTAGGAAGGGTTATCCCCATACTTCTTCTGCAATTTCTCTTACTAAGTTAATTTTTTTCCATTGTTCTTCTTCAGTTAAAATATTACCTTCTTCCGTTGAAGCAAATCCACATTGAGTACTTAAGCATAATCTTTCTAATGGAACGTATTGTGATGCTTCTTTGATTCGGGCAATAATTGTTGATTTATCTTCAAGTGTTGGATATTTAGAGGTAATCAGACCAAGAACAACGAGTTTTTCTTCTGATACTTCTTTTAATGGTCCGAAATCTCCAGAACGATCATTATCAAATTCTAGGTAATATCCATGTACGTTTTCTTTTCCGAATAATGTTTTAGATACTGGTCCGTATCCTCCGCTACTTGCCCATGTTGAGTGATAGTTTCCTCGACAGACATGCGTTGTTACTACAAGGTCAGCTGGTAAATTGGCAATCGCCTCATTATTTAGTTTTACGTAAAGCTGTTGTAATTGTTCTAAACCACCTGCAGCATCTGCAAAATATTTTGCGAAATTACTATCACAAAGCATTCCCCATGTACAGTCATCTAATTGTAGATGACGGCAGCCTTCATTATATAATGCAAGAATAAAGTCATGGTAAGCTTGTGTTAAATCAGTGTAAAGTTCCTCGCGATTTGGATAAATACGGTTAAGGTGTTCTTCATTATCTGCTCGAACTAATTCGGCAAAAATTTGTGAAGGTGCAGGAATGGTTTGTTTAACAAGTGCGCGGTCACCAACCACTTCTTTTAAAAATTTAAAGTGATCGATGAATGGATGGTGTGTAAATTTAATTTTACCACAAACTCTTGCAGAGTCTGGACGTGTTTCTTCTCCGTGGAAAATATATCCTTGATCCATTACGTTATGCTCAATTCCATCAAATCCCCACATGAAATCAAGGTGCCAATAGCTACGTCGGAACTCTCCGTCTGTTACTGATTTTAATCCCGCTTCAAGTTGTTTTTCCACTAAGTTACGAATACAAGCATCTTCAACTTCTGTAAGTTGTGCTGCACTAATCTCATTTTTTGCAAAAGCTTCACGCGCTGATTTTAACGTTTCTGGACGAAGAAAGCTCCCTACAATATCATATCGAAATGGTGCATGTTTTCTTTGTGTTAATGTATTCCCCATATTTTATCCCCCTTGTGATTTGTTATGAGATTAATTTATCACAAAAGGTTGGTTATGTGTTAATACTAATAAATAATGGTGACATATAGATAAAAACTATACCAAAGATTGATAATGTACAATGTAAAGGCGTAAATGTTCTAAATATCGTTCACTCATTTCACTTAATGGATGATCCGTTGGATGGATATATCCAATCTCCATCATTTCATCGCTTTGAAGTGGAATGGATACAATTTCTGTTCCATTTAAGTCACTACTTAAAATACCCGAAGAAATCGTATAACCATTTAACCCGATTAACAGATTAAATAAAGTGGCTCGATCGGAGACGATGATATTTTTAGGACTTTCTATCGTACTGTGTAGCTCCTCAGAAAAATAGAAGGAGTTATTGATTCCCTGTTCATACGTAAGTCGTGGGAATTCTTTTAAGTCTTCTAACATCACTTTTTTACGCGTTGCAAGAGGGTTGTTTCGACTGACAAATACATGTGGTTTTGCTGTGAAAAGAGGGACAAATTGCATCTCATCGTTTTGTAAAATTCGTTGAATCACTTCACGGTTAAAATGGCTTAAAAAAATAATTCCTAGCTCACTTCTTTTCGTACGGACATCTTCGATAATATCAAAGGTTCGCGATTCACGTAGTGAAAACTCGTATTTATTTTCCCCATATTCTTTGACTAACGCAACGAAAGCATTCACGACAAAGGCGTAGTGTTGTGATGAGATAGCAAATACTCGTCTAGCAGGTGTTTTGAACTTATATTTCTGTTCTAACAATTCCGCCTGCTCAACGACTTGCCTTGCGTAAGATAGAAATTTAATGCCATCTTCTGATAAATATACTCCCCGATTATTTCGATAGAAAATGGTAATTCCCATTTCTTTTTCAAGATCGGCAATTGCTTTTGAAAGGCTAGGTTGTGTAATATATAGCTTTTGTGCGGCCGAGCTAATTGAACCGGATTGCACCACTTGAATAATATATTTTAGCTGTTGTAAAGTCATATCTTTTCTCCCAATTCAAATTATTATTCTATATTTTACCATAAAGCGATTGTGCCGCCAATTCACTGTCAAATGATGAAGTATTCTATAGATGAAAAGACAATACCATATCATAAATGATTTGAGTGGGCTCTTATATAAAAGTTTTTACTGTTAACTAATAGTTGATTTTATCAATGAAAGTCTACGTTTACTCTATTGAGAATATAAGGTAATAGGTTTACAATAAACTTATGAGGTGATCCGATGAAAGAAATTAATATTGCTAAGATGATTACAACGAAGCGAAAAGAAAAGAAGATAACGCAAGATGAATTAGCAAAATATTTAGGTGTTTCTAAAGCGGCAATCTCTAAATGGGAAACCGGTCAGAGTTATCCCGATATTACATTTTTACCGATTTTAGCCTCATATTTTAATGTCAGTATTGATGAGTTAATAGGTTATGATCCTCAAATGATGAAGGAGGAGATTAAATCTTTGTATCAACGACTTTGTCATGATTTTACGACTCGACCATTTAATGACGTCATTGAGGAATGTCAGGATATCATTCGAAAGTATTATTCGTGTTTTCCTTTATTATTTCAAATGGGCGTTTTAATCATTAATCATAGTATGTTAGATGCTAATCAAACACAAAAATTAAATGAGCAAGCTAAATCGTTATTTGAACGGGTGAAGTTAAATAGTGAGGATGTTGATTTGGCGAAGCAGGCGCAAATGGTTGAGGCGTATTGTTGCTTGCTGTTAAATGAACCACAAGAAGCTTTAGTGTTATTAGAAGGAAGCCAAAAACCTCAACTATCAGGGGAAGTGTTACAGGCAACTGCCTATCAAATGCTTGGACAACTAGACGAGGCTAAAGCGGCTTTACAAATTTCTCTGTTTAAAAGTTTAATTTCGATTGTCGAAGCTTTTCCGATGTTATTGTCATTAGGTGGAGCGGATCAATTTGAAGAGACGGTTTCAAGATTTATGAAGTTAGAAGAGACTTTTGAATTGCGGAAGTTAAATCCTTATGTTGTTATACCCATTTTATTAGTGGTGGCACAAGGGTATGTCCAACTTGGAAAAGTGGAAAAGGCACTTGATTACTTAGATGATTATTCAAAGTTATGTACCTATGATTTTTATCCTCTTAAATTTAGAGGCACGCCATTTTTTGATATGATTGAAGATTGGTATGAAACATTTGATCTTGGAAATATCGTGCCACGTGATGAAGTGTTACTCAAAAAAAGCATGAAAGATGCGTTATTACAAAATCCAGTTTTCACGGTATTGCATGAAAATGAACGCTTTATCCATTTAGTAAATCGATTAGGAGAGTGAAGTAGATGTTAATTGTGACAACAGAAAATATCGTAGGAAAAGAAATTTTAGAAGTGAAGGGATTAGTACGTGGAAGTACGGTTCGTTCGAAACATTTAGGAAATGATATTGCAGCAGCTTTTAAAAACTTAGCGGGTGGGGAATTAAATAGCTATAACGATATGCTGACAGAAGCGCGTCAAATTGCGATTGGACGAATGGTTGAAGATGCTGAGGCAAAAGGAGCAAATGCGATTGTTGGGATGCGATTAATGTCATCGTCGGTGATGAGTGGAGCAGCTGAGATGGTCGCTTACGGAACAGCTGTGGTCATTAATGATTAAATTGATTATTGGGTGGTATGTCATTAATCTCATTTTCTTTATTATTTTTTTAAGTATTAAGGTTATCGAACGTAAAAAAGAGAAACGAGAAGAACAGAAGAAAGATTATCGAGAATATTAAAAAGCTGAGTTAAACCCTCAGCTTTTTAATATTGGTTGTATTCAAGAATGTATTTCATGTATTATTCTCCGACATTTTATCAAAGGCTAGGTTATAGGGGACGTAACTGGTGGCGTTTAAATCGAAAGTGGATTGAGTTATTAGCCAGTATAATTGTTGGAATTAGTCTTTATTATTTAGCGATCATTGAATAAAGTCTTTTTATTTTCCCAAAATAAAGTCACTGGAAAGGATGTGATTTTATGAAGGATTTGAATGAGGGGAAAGTTCAACAATGGATGGGCTATATTATGATAGGGTGTTTTTGTTGGATTACTTATTTTAATTTTCAAGTTTTTTTCTTAAAAATTGTAGATATGTTTGCAGCATTGCCTTTTTGGTGGTTTTTAATCGTTCTTCCTTTATTTGCGATGTCGGTTGTTTGGTCGATTAGTTTAGGTGAACAGGAGATTAAAGCGTTAGAAGAACAGGTACAAAAGAATCAACAAATGATGGCACAACGAGAGCGTTGTTTACGTTTAATTCATTATGATGTGCAACAAATTCCACCGCTTCAGTTTGAATATTATTGTGCTGATTTATTACGGTTACTCGGTTATCAGGAAGTAAAGGTGACGAAGTCCAAAAGAATTAGTGCCCTGACATCTGAGGGGAATCGTGTGTATATTGGGTGTAAGCAAAAAAAGTCAGATGATCTAATTGAACAACATATGCTTGAAAACTTTCATTCAGTGATGATTCGTGATGAAGTGAGTGAAGGGATATTTATAACCACTTCTTCTTTCTCACAACAGGCCATAGAATGGGTAAAAGAATGTAAGATTACGTGTATTGATGGGAATACATTGAGTGAACTAATTTTATTTGCAACCCGTGAAAGCCGAGAACAGTTAAAGAAATATAGCTTAAGAGAGTAGTTTGTATCGATTTCGGTAAACCTTTGGTGTGACTCCTGTTACTTTTTTAAAAGTTTTCGTAAAGTAGCTTTGATCAGTAAAGTGAAGAAGACTGGAAATTTCAAGGATTGTATGGTTTGAAAGAATCAGAAGGCGTTTAGCTTCTTCTATTTTTTCCTGCATAATAAACTCACTGATCGTCATATTCATTTCCTTTTTAAATAATCGTGAAAGGTAACTTGGATTGAAATGTAATGCTTCACAAATATCGGTCAAGGAAATATTCTCATAGAGATTTTTAGCAATATAAAAAATAGCATCCGAAACTGGGCGAGAGGTTTCAGTTATATTAATTTGGTTTATTCGCGAAGTTAAGTCAATTAAACAGGTCATTTTTAATTGATTGAGTTGATGGATATCAGTTGTTTTTTGTATTTTGTCTAAATAGTAAGTATTAATTTTATAAGCTAAGGCAGTAGGTAAACCTCCCGTCATCGCAGCACGAGAAGCAAGAATAAGTAAGGTGATTACCATCGTTTTCATGGCTTGAATTGGGTCTTCGTTAAGATGATTGATTGCTGCTTCGGTCGGTGTAAGTTTATCAATAATTTTTATTAACTCCGCTGTATTTCCATGCTTTACGTAAGAAAGTAGTTCGCGTTCGTAATGTAGCGGGACGAAAGGTTCATGAATTTGGTCATCGATTCGAATATGAGTAAAGTCACTTTGAAGTTTATTTTCCATTTGCTCAATTAGCTGTTCATCATAAAAGTTTTCTTTAAGAACTTCTTCAAACGTTAGCGGTTCATGATAAATTAAATTATGAATGAGCATCGCTTGATGAATCAATTGATTGAGTGATATTTTTTTATAGCTAATAGGCCCAACGATGAATGTTCCAATCAGTTCACTTTCCTTTATATAGCTTATAAACATGTAAATTTCATCTAATGAATAAAGTTTAATTTGTGGAGTGGTATATATCTTAGTTAAATCAAGCTGATTAAGAACATAATCATCGATTATAAGATCTGAAAAAAGATTTTCTTGTTTACAATTTAGAATGGAAATTGGTAAGTTAGAGGTTTGTTCAATGAGATTTTTAATGTAAGCGATTCGGTTTAATTCTGTGTCAAAATGAGTCATACTTTAACCTCCTGATGTCAAAATTTTTATAAAAAAGTCATTATAATACTAAAAATGTTTAAGGATACATGATAATATTATTCAGGTTCAAATGCAAGTCATTTGGCTTTTTTTATGACAATTAATCATACTGCTTATTTTTATGAGGAGTATTAAGATAGGGAGGTTATATAGATGATGCAAGATAATGTCTTAGGAACTGAAAAGATTTCTAAGTTATTTATTAAATTCTCGATTCCAGCGATTTTATCATTAACGATTGCTGGGGTTCAAACAATGGTTGATGGGATTTTCTTAGGAAACTTTGTTGGAACGAATGCGATGGCTAGTGTTAATATTGCAGCGCCATTTATGCAGTTAATGATTGGGATGAACTTAATCATTGGAATTGGTGGGGCAAGTTATATTGGGCGTAGTTTAGGTGAAGGTCAAGTTAAGCGCGCGCAAGATATTTTTAAATCTGCCTGCCTGTTCATGATTGGTTTATCAATTGTGATTTTAGTTTTAGGATTTACATTTAGTCATCAATTAGCATCATTTTTAGGTGCAAATGATGTGTTGCTTGCTGATTCATCAACGTATATTAAGATTTTAGCGTTATTTGCTCCATTTATCGGACTTTCGTTTATTTTAGGGGTATTTGTTCGTTGTATTGGAAAGCCGAATGTTTATTTAATCAGTTCAGTTGCAAGTCTATTTGCAAATATTATCTTAAATTATGTGTTGATTAAGCAGTTAAAGTTAGGGATTGTTGGGGCACCGATTGCAACAGGATTATCGTTCACAACATCATTCTTAATTGCGGCTATTCCATTTATTAAGAAGAGTGCTGTGTTAAATTTCTTTACAGGGAAATTCAACTGGAAGTTAACAGGACAGTTATTATATAATGGATCATCAGAAGGTGTATCATCATTAGCAACGGCTATTTCAACCTTTGTGTTTAATATGGCGTTTATGAGAATTGCTGGAGAAGTTGGAGTTTCGGCGTTTACAGCGATTGGTTACATTTCATTATTCGCGTCATTAATTGTGTGTGGAGTTTCAGCAGGAATTGGTCCAGTTATTTCTTATAACTACGGTGCGCAGCTACATGATCGTGTGAAGCAAATGATGAATATTTCTTGTAAGATGGCTATGATCATGGGGACATCTTTAGTCGTATTAATCTTCTTATTCGGGAAGTATTTAATTATGATGTTCGTGAGTGATAATGAAGCTGTATTAGATTTAGCATTACACGGTTCGAAAATTTATGCCTTTACGTTCTTCTTTAATGGATTGAACATTTTATTCTCAGGGTATTTTACGTCAATTGGTGATGCGTTATCGTCTATTATTGTGGCTGTTTGTCGCGGTATGATTTTCATTTTATTAGGAATTAGCATCTTACCACAATTCATAGGAATTAGTGGGGTATGGATGACGGTTCCAGTTGCAGAAGTCTTAACATTATTAGTCGTTATCTTCTTATTTAAAAAAGGAAATCTAAAAAAAGCTCCTGAGTTAGTAGAAGCTTAGTAATCAAAAACCTCGTAGATTTTAGTCTACGAGGTTTTTTTGTTGTTCATTTCGATATTGTGAAGGACTCATCCCTTTATGTTTGCGAAAAATCTTTGAAAAGGCAAAGGGATCATTATAGCCCACTCCTTTAGCAACATTAGTAATTGATAAGTTTTTTCTTTTAAATTTATGTAGTCAAAATGACAAGTTTAATTGTATGTCTTTTTTAAAAGTGAGAAAGGATTTAAATTTTCGATAAAGTTTAAGCTCATGTTATTAATATTCAGATGATTAAGATTAGTTTTTATTGCTTATTGTGGTTAAGATTTTAATTATTGAAGTAAAATGGGATTTCTTGTCTTTATATGAGATGTTCTCTCAAGCTCCTACTATCACTAAAAATTTACTAAAAAATGATTGAATAAAGAAGAGGGCTATATTATAATCAATTTAGAAAACGTTATCTAAAAGAGGGAGTAACGTTGAGAGGAGAAAAAGTATGGGATTTTTAATTGATGAAAAACGATTAGTTTTTGGTGTAGAAACTGCTAAAACAACATATGCATTCGCAGTAGATAACTTAGGTTTATTACGCCATTTATACTGGGGGCCAAAGTTAAATGGTTTAGAAGATTTTGAAGTGCCTGAATTATCAGAATTATCAAGTAATGATCCAATTCTTGATTTAACAGATGAGGAGTATCCAGTTTTCGGTGGAATGCGTTATAAAGAAAACTGTTTAAAAGTAATTTTTGCTGATGGAACTCGTGATATTGAATATAAGTATGTAGGCTACACACAAACTGAAGAGGAGTTAATCATCCATTTAAAGGATGTGTACTATGACTTTGAATTCAATTTACATTATAAAACGTATGAGGAACAAGATTTAATTGAGCGTACTGTGTCTGTTAAAAATAATACACAAGCCGTTGTAGAGATTGAAAAAATTCATAGTGCTCAAATTCATATTCCTTATCAAGATTTAACACTAACATCTTCTCATGGACGTTGGTTAGCGGAGTTTCAAGAGTTTAAGCAACCATTAGGACAAGGGAAAATTATTTTAGAAAACCGTCGTGGTATTTCAACGCATAATCATAATCCGTTCTTCATTTTAGATCGTCACGCGACTGAAACTGAAGGTGAAGTGTACTTTGGGATTTTAAAATTAAGTGGGAATTTCTCAACTATTATTGAGCCACGTCCTTATGGGGGAACCTTAGTTCAAATGGGAATTAATCCTCATGATTGCTTAGTTACGTTACAACCAGGTGAAGAGTTTGTTGCGCCAGCGATGTTGTTTGGTTATACAAATGAAGGGTTTGAGGCGATGAGTCATCACATGCATGATTATGCTAAACAAAATGTGCTTCGTGAAGGTGTTCGTCCGGTTCTTTATAACTCATGGGAAGCAACTGAGTTTGACGTGCATTGTGATGAGCAAATTGCCTTAGCTAAAAAGGCGAAAGAAATGGGTGTTGAGTTATTTGTTATCGATGATGGTTGGTTTGGTGAGCGCCATAGTGATGCAGATGGTTTAGGTGACTGGTATGTGAACGAAGATAAATTCCCAGAAGGATTAAATCCGTTAATTCATGCGGTTAAGGACATGGGAATGATGTTTGGTATTTGGATTGAGCCAGAGATGGTGAACCCGCCAACACAATTATTAAAAGATCATCCAGATTGGATTTATCATTTCAAAAATCGTGTGAACGATACATCACGTAATCAGATGGTTTTAAATGTGACATTACCAGAAGTACAAGAGTTCATTTTCAATATGATTGATGACTTATTATCTAAATATGAGATTGATTATATTAAATGGGATGCTAACCGTCCGATTTCACAAACAGGGGTTTCACGTGATATGTGGATTCGTCATATTGAGGCTGTATATGACATTGCACGCCGTGTCAAAGCAAAATATCCTCATTTATTATTAGAAGCCTGTGCCTCAGGTGGTGGCCGTGTCGACTATGGAATGTTAGAGTCATCATTTGATGATTTTTGGACAAGTGATAACACGGATGCCTATGATCGCTTAACAATTCAAAATACATATTCATATGTTTATCCAATTAAAGCGATGCGTGCATGGGTAACAGACGCTAATAATCGTTCAACGATCCCATTAACATTCAAATTCCATAGTGCCATGATGGGGACATTAGGAATGGGGTGTAATATTTTAAAGTTCACTGATGAAGATATGAAGTTATCAGCAGAGTTAATTGAACAATATAAACAAATTCGTGAAGTCGTGCAAAACGGGGACTTCTATCGTTTACAACATACGTCTAGCAACAACTATTATTGCTATGAGTATGCGAATGAAACAGAAGCTGCATTATTCGTATTCTTACCACAAACACAAATCTCTCGTACTGGAGTGCGCGTGAAATTACGTGGATTAGATGCTAATGCACAATATACCTTTACATTAGCTGGAACTGAAATGAAAAAATCAGGATCATATTTAATGAACCATGGAATTGATGTGAAATTAAGCGGGGACTACGCAAGTATTATCATT
This sequence comes from Turicibacter sp. T129, assembly GCF_025594975.1. NCBI lineage: Bacteria > Bacillati > Bacillota > Erysipelotrichia > Erysipelotrichales > Turicibacteraceae > Turicibacter > Turicibacter sp. T129. The sequence goes on from NZ_JAMQUU010000018.1 coordinate 29,439, forward strand.
AAATTTAAAAAAGCTTAATAAAATTCAAAAGAGTGTTGTTTGATGCAACACTCTTTTTTCATTAAATGAGACGGAGATGTTAATAGAATCTCGGAATAATCTGCTTAAGCAAAAGATCATTCGAATACTAGACTAAATACAATTTGAACGATTATTTTAGTATAATACTTTTTATTTATATCAATGTAAAAGGATAAAATAAGATAAAACATGGCGTAGATTGTTTTTGAATATGACCTGTTAACGTTTTAAAAATACTTTACGTAAATTAAAGTAAAGTTAATCTATTTTTTTATTAGTAAAAAAAATACTTTTTTTAGTACAATAGGTGTTGTAAAACGATTTCAAATATAGTATATTATTAGCATGAGAGGTTTGGAAACGATTGCAACTCAAGAGAGGGACGGGTTGTAAAAGTTAAAAAAGGAGAGGTTAAAATGCAACTAACTGCAAAGGCAAAGTACTCTTATGGAATAGGGGCACTAGGTAAAGACTTAGTTTACGGTATTGTTGGTACTTACTTAATGATTTATTTTACTGATACGATTGGTCTAGCACCTGCATTCGTCGGGACACTTTTCTTAATCGCACGTATTTGGGATACGGTCAATGACCCGATGATGGGGATGGTCGTTGATAATACGAGAACAAAATGGGGGAAATTTAGACCATGGATTTTAATAGGTACGATTATTAATGCTATCGTATTATTCTTCTTATTCAAAAAACCAGATTTAGATGGATTACCATTATATGCATATTTCTCAGTGATGTATATTTTATGGGGAATGACTTACACAATTATGGATATTCCTTATTGGTCAATGATTCCATCTTTAACACAAGATAAAGCTGAACGTGAAAAAGTGGCGGTAATTCCTCGTATTTTCGCTAGTATTGGTGGATTAACAATCGGGACATTCGGTTTAACTTTCGTTGCTAAATTAGGGCAAGGGAATGATGTAAAAGGATATGAATCATTAGCATTTATTATCGCTGTTATCTTCATCGTTTCTTCTTTAATAACATGTATTAATGTCAAAGAGCCTTCAACAAAAACAGCAGATAAAACAACAAAAAAAGCTGAGCGTGTGACATTAAAACAAACATTTAAAATTATTGGTCAAAATGATCAATTAAAAGTGTTCATCGGTGTTGTTTTATGTATGAACTTAATGTTACAGCTTTTAGGTGGGATGGCGCTTTACTACTTCAAGTATGCAACAGGTAATGAAGGAATGTTTAAAATTTACAACGGATTTGCCGGGTTTGCAGAAATTGGTGGATTATTATTATTCCCAATCTTAGCTCAAAAAATTGGACGTCAAAAGTTATTCAAAGTAGGATGTTTCGTTCCTGTGATTGGATTAATTGGATTATTAGTTTCTGGAATTTGGGCTCCCGATAATGCATTATTAGTTATCTTATCTGCATTATTAGTACGTGGTGGAGGCGGATTCGTCTTAGCTTCTACAACAGTTATGTTAGCTGATGTTGTTGACTATGGTGAATATAAACTTGGAACACGTAATGAAAGTATTATTTTCTCTTGTCAAACATTATTAGTAAAATCAGCATCTGCTTTCAGTGGATGGGCAATTGGTGTTGGATTACAAATGATGGGATATGTAGCGAACCAAGAGCAATCTGCTGGAACTATTATGGGAATGCGCAGTTTAATGACGATTGCACCAATTATCTTTATTGTTTTATGCTTCGCTATTTATAAAAAATACTATAAATTAAATGGTGACTTCCATGAAGAAGTTCTTAATGAATTAGAAGCTCGTAATAACTTAAAAGAATTAGAAGCTCGTCATCATTCAGGTGTTGAATTAAAGGGAGCTGCAGTGCAAGCATAGTAAATGAAATCAGCGGATTCTTATCCGCTGATTTTTTTGATTCAAGTTGTATTTCCTTATTGTATATAAGCCCCGATAAGTTTTTCATATGACAAAAAACTTTTATCTGGACTATAGGGAGCTTTCGTCTTAAATCGGTTAAGCAACTAAGAATAATTCAAAATTATAAAATACATTTCGGGCTCTATATAGATTGAGGATAGCAGCGGTGAAATTATAAAAATTACCACTGCGTATATAGTTGTTAAAGAAAAATGTGAAAATGATGGAATCGGCTCAGTTTTATTAGCAGGAAGGCTACTTCTCTCTTTGATGGGGCAACATATTGTTCCTTGGCTTTAGTTAAAAGTATTTGAGCTTTGGAATTGATAGGGAGTGTCGAAGTAATCAATGAATTCCAAATTAATAAAGTAAAATTTTATGCAAGATTCCTAGAAATTATGTATGGATTCACAACTGTTTTTCCGACATTTGAAGGAGAATTTGAGGTGAAGTGTGTCAAAAAGTTGTGATATCGATGTTGTAAACGGTTAACTATTGCGTCATTTGAATGGTTTTACAAGAAGTTAGATTTTCAAACAAGAGTGTAAATGCTAAAATGTTGTTATATGTTAAATCTTGTTTAACAGGGGGGATATACGATGAGAGTATACGAATTTGCTAGAAATTATGGGATGACAAGCAAGGAGCTTGTAGCCATTTGTCATGAAATCGGAATTGAAGTTAAAGCTCAGTCTAAATTAGATGAAACACAGTTAGCAACATTAAGCCGTCATATTTGTCGTGGAAAAGATACGAATGAAACTATTGAAACAACACCTAAAGTAGTGAAGAAGTCAAGGGAGGCTAAGACTATTGCTTATGTCGTGACTGAATGTGAACCATTTACTTCGTTAGGAGAATTGGGAAAAACAGCTGCCGCTTTTGCAACTCAAACAATTAAAGACGGTCGCTCATTAATCATTGCTTTACCTAAGTATAAAGAAATTACGGAAGTTTACGGAACGACTATGGAATGGTTAATGGACTTACCAATTAAAGTAGGATCGACAGAAGCTCGAGCTTCTCTTTTTAAATTAGTTCAAGACTCAGTGACTTATTTATTTATCGGAAATGATGGATATTTTACGCGTGAAGAAATTTATGGGTATGAAGATGATGCTGAGCGCTTCGCCTTTTTCAATCGTGCAGTGCTTGAAGCTCTTCCATATCTAGGAACAAAAATTTCAGAAATTTATGTGAATGATTGGCATACAAGTATGATTCCGCTAATTTTAAATGTCGATTATAAATATCATTCATTCTATCAAAAGGTAAAAACGACGTTAAACATTCATAACTTAGAATATCAAGGATGGTATAGCGCCGATATTTTACCAAATGTACTTGGAATTAGTCGTCAATATTATGACAATGGATTAACGCGCATGGGAGATTCAGTGAACTTACTAAAGAGTGGAATTGAAACAGCAACTCGAATTCAATTAAATGAGATAAGTACAGAACAACTAAAACTACCTCAAATGCATGAGAGTGGAATTGCTGCTGTTATTGAAGGGAAATTAAATCATAAAGCATCTTAATGTTGAATCGTTAGACTGGGGGGATGGATGAATTGTCATTCATGAACCACAGTCTTTTTGTTTTAAAAGTAACTATATTCATACAGAAATATTCTCTATATTTATTATGGTAAACTAGATGTTTAACATTTATGAGGTTCAAGGCATACTATAGACCAGACGTTACCTAGTGATTTCTGTAAGAAATCTAATCTACAATTACTAGGGCTTAACAAGTTTTTAGCGTTCAAAAACTTATCTGGACTTATATATCTTTAGAACATCGTGCTTAAAGATAGGATTTTTTCCATAATAGTAGTATAGTAATAAATGAAAGTTATTTTATAAGCGAAAAGGTGATACTTATGAAAATAGGACGTAATGATAAATGTTGGTGTGGAAGTGGAAAGAAATTTAAACAATGCCATTTGCCAATTGAAGAGAAAATCGCTAAACATTATCATCAAGGTGATGAAGTTCCAACACGTGAGCTTTTAAAAACAAAAGAGCAAATTGAAGGAATTCGTCATGCGGGTAAAATCAATACGATGGTACTCGATAAAATTGCAGAAGTTATTAAAGAAGGTATGAGTACGGAAGAATTAAATAAAATTGCTCACGAGTATACAATCCAATTAGGCGGAACGCCAGCCCCATTAAATTATCATGGATTTCCAAAAAGTATTTGTACTTCAATTAATGAAGTTGTTTGTCACGGAATTCCAAGTGATGATGAAGTCTTAAAATCAGGAGATATCGTAAATGTTGATGTGACAACGATTGTTAATGGATATTATGCGGATGCGTCACGTATGTTCATGATTGGTGAAGTTGATGAAGAAAAACAAAAATTAGTCCGTATTGCTAAAGAATGTTTAGATCTTGGACTTGCTGAAGCGAAGCCTTGGGGATATATCGGTGATATTGGAGCAGCTATTTCTGAGTATGCTGCTAAAAATGGCTATACAGTTGTTCAAAACATTGGTGGACATGGGGTTGGTGTTGAATTCCATGAAGAGCCATACGTTAGTCATGTTGGAGTTCGTGGAACAGATTGCTTAATTGTCCCTGGGATGACATTTACGATTGAACCAATGATTAATATGGGCGTAGCTGAAATTGAAGAACATGAATCAGATGGATGGACGATCTATACAGCTGACCGTAAACCATCAGCACAATGGGAGTATACGATTTTAATTACAGAAGATGGAGCTGAAATTTTAGCTTATTAATAAAAATAAAACACCTCAAAGCAGAAGAACCTGTGATGAGGTGTTTTTTTGATGTTAAAGATGTCACCCTCTACTGATAAGAAGTATTAGTATTTTTTAGGTGAAAAAATACAAAAACATTAGAAATCGTTTACACCAAGTTGGATGTGTGATAATATCTATTTGTAAAAGTGATAAAATTTTACTAAAAAAGGGGAAGTAAGAATGAAAACACCGCAAGATATTCAAGCACTATTAACGAATCCTGAAATTTTTGAAATTAATCGTTTAAAAGCTCATAGTGACCATCGTTATTATCAAACGTTAGAAGAGGCGATGAATAAATCAGAGATGTCATGGCGTCAATATTTAAATGGGGAATGGTTATTTAAGTATAGTGAAAATGTTACGACACGTCCAGAGGGGTTTGAGGCGTTAGAAGCAGATTGTTCAGATTTTGAAAAAATTTTAGTACCGGGGCATATTCAATTACAAGGATATGATAAACCACACTACGTCAATACACAGTACGCATGGGATGGGCATGAAGAATTAAAGCCGCCTTATATCCCTGTTAAATATAATCCAACAGCTTCATATGTGACTTATTTTGAAGTACCGGATGAGTGGAATGGACAAAGAGTTTGTATCTCATTCCAAGGAGTGGAGACGGCGTTCAATGTTTGGTGTAATGGGGAATACGTTGGATATAGTGAGGATAGTTTCACACCGAGTGAGTTTGATTTAACAGAGTATATTAACCGTGAAGGTCAAAATAAATTAGCCGTACAAGTTTATAAATGGTCAACTGGAAGTTGGTTAGAAGATCAAGATTTCTGGCGTTTATCAGGAATCTTCCGTGACGTTTATTTGTTTACTACTCCAACAACTCATATTGAAGATTTATTTGTAAAAACTCATTTAAAAAATAATTATCAAGACGCAACTGTTGAAGTGGAGTTTAATGTAACGGGAGAAGAATCAACCATCGTTGCTAATTTAGTCGATGCACAAGGGCGTAGAGTATCTGCTGGAACGTGTGATGTCATCGATGGAACGGCCACTTTATCGTTAGAAGTTGAACATGCGAATTTATGGAGTGCCGAATATCCTTATTTATATGAGTTACAATTAGAACTAAAAGTGAATGGAGAAGTCGTAGAGGCTGTTTGCCAACGTGTCGGAATTCGTGAGTTTAAAATGATTGATAAAGTGATGTGCATCAATGGAAAACGCATTGTTTTCCGTGGGGTCAATCGTCATGAATTTAGTGCAACATATGGGCGTTCTGTTACAAAGGAAGAGATGGAGTGGGATGTTAAATTCTTAAAAGAGCATAACTTCAACTCCGTTCGTACGTCACATTATCCAAATGCATCGTATTTCTATGAATTATGTGATGAATATGGATTATACATGATTGATGAAACAAATTTAGAAACACACGGAACATGGCAACGTATGGGGGCAGTTGAAGAGAAGGATGTCACTATTCCAAATGGCCGTCCAGAGTTTTTAGAAATCATTTTAGACCGTGCCAAGTCAATGCTTGAGCGAGATAAAAATCATCCAAGTATCGTGATTTGGTCATGTGGGAATGAAAGTTATGGTGGAGAGAACTTATACAAAATGTCACAGTACTTTAGAGACCGAGATAACACACGTTTAGTCCACTATGAAGGAGTGTTCTGGGATCGTCGTTTTAATGATACATCAGATATGGAAAGCCGTATGTATGCAAAAGTGCCAGAAATCCGTGAATTCTTAGATAATAATCCAGAAAAACCATTCATTTTATGTGAGTATACACATGCTATGGGGAACTCAAATGGTGGAATGGATCGTTATATTGAATTAGAAGATGAATATGAAATGTATCAAGGTGGTTTCATTTGGGATTACATCGATCAAGCCTTATGGTCGAAAGATCGTTATGGCAACCCATACTTAGCATTCGGTGGAGATTTTGGTGATCAACCAACGGATTATAACTTCTGTGTGAATGGAATCATTTATGCAAATCGTGAGGTTTCACCAAAAATCCAAGCGATTAAGGGAGCTTATCAACCATTTGCAATTGAAGTAAAAGATACAGGAGCAGACATCTATAATAAACATTGCTTCACTGATTTAAGTGAGTATGTCATTAAGTGGCAAGTTGAAGAAGGTGACCAAGTGATTGCTAGTGGAGAAACAGTTGAAAAATTAGCTCCATTAAGCAAAGCATTTATTGATTTAGGAATTAATCTAACTTCATCTTCACTTGAACAAGTGGTTACTGTATCAGTTTGTTTAAAAGAAGCGACAGCTTATGCTGAGGCTGGACATGAAATCGCATTTGGACAACGTGTGATTGAAGCGGTGAAAGAAGAAGTAAAACGTGAAGTTAAAGAGTTTAACATCGCTGAGGGGGATGTTAATGTTGGAATTAATGGAGATGGGTTTGAAGTTATCTTTGCAAAAAACTTAGGCCGTATCGTTTCATTAAAATACGATGGAGTTGAATATATTCATCAACCAAACTTATCGTTAATGCCAAGTTTCTGGCGTGCATCAACGGATAACGATCGCGGAAATCAAGCACCAGTTCGTATGGCACAATGGAAATTAGCAAGCTTATATGCCTTTCATGAAAACATGGAAATTAACCGTCGTGTTGATGGATTAGAAGTTATCTTTACTTACAATTTAAATACAATGCCTGTTTCACACGTAGTTGTTAAATACTTCATTAACTCTTATGGACAAATTCATGTCACAATGAGTTACAATGGGGTTGAAGGATTACCCAACATGTTCAAGTTTGGGATGGATTTAGCAATCCCAGCTGATTTTGATACGTTAACTTGGCGTGGATTTGGACCAGATGAAACATATGCAGACCGTGAATTTGGAGCACGCCTTGGAACATTCACTAATAAAGTGGTTGATAATGTAGCGGGATATGTTATTCCACAAGCATGTGGTAATCATACAGGAGTACGCTTTGCTACTGTAACAAATGAAGAAGGAAAAGGATTACGCATCAGTGGAGAAACACCATTAAGCTTCAGTGCGCTTCCGTATTCAGCCCATGAATTAGAAGCTGCTTACCATCACTATGAATTACCACCAGTACACAAAACAGTATTATCTATCAACTTAAAAGAAATGGGAGTTGGAGGCGATGATTCTTGGGGGGCTCGTCCAGAAGAATGCTTCGAAATTCCAGCAAACCAAAACTATGAATTTAGCTTTGTCATTGAAGCGGCAAAATAATTTTAAATATCACATACTTAAAACATACAAAAAATGTGCGATCTCATTTTTAGATTGCACATTTTTTCTTTATACAGTTATTCACACACTCAATTGATTTGTACATGAAAATATGATTGAGGATTGTTATATATCAAGAATTGGGATGGTCGCAGAAGTTTGCGATACGTTTTCTTTGAACGAGTCGTTATTATAAGGAATATGATTTTATTAGAAGATGGCAGTTATGTGTCAGAAAGGATTGTGATTTTGATGAGAATGTATCAGGTTCAATTTCATTCGATTGAAGATGTTAAAGCGTTTGTTAATATTGCGAACCACTATGGCTATGAAATTCAATTGCAACGAGATGCATATCAAGTAGATGCTAAATCGATTTTAGGGGTATTAAGTTTAGGTATTGGAGTACCTATGACTGTTCGTGCACATACGTTGAATGCTTCGGTATTAAAGGGTGAGTTAACACCTTACTTAATTTAAGATGTTACTGTTAATAGACATTTTTAGACAAATGAAGTGCTCATTAAAAGGGACATGTGTAAAACATGTCTTTTTTATTTTAGTAAGATGGGATTTTGTAAGATTGTTTTAAATGAAAGGATAAAAGAGTCTATATTATTATTTTTTTTCGTAAATATCAAACACAACGTTGGTAAAATGCGTTAAAATGTAATCGTTACCAAGAAGTGTGAGAGAAATGATCACGGAAGGTAAAATGATAGGATAGATAGCAATTGATTAAGCACTATTTTCTGATAAGTGTAAAAAATCAATGCCATTGTCTATCATGAGAAAAAGTTAAACATTAGTAGTAAAGTTAACTATGCAGTGAAGATTATCTAAATCGTGAGGGGGAATTATTAAATGAAAAAGGTAATGTCAATCTTATTAGCAACGGGTTTATCTGTAGCGGGATTAGTAGGGTGCAGTAATGATGCACCAAAAGATGAAAATAAGGTACAGTCAACAGATGATGGAAAAACAGTCGTTAAATTATGGTTAGATTATGATGAATATGCAGAGGCTTTAGAAGAGGCAGTTGAAGCAAAATACCCACAGTATGATATTCAGTGGGAGCATGTGGAGTCGACAGATACTCGTACAAAATTAGAGTTAGATGGTCCAGCGGGGGTAGGGCCAGATATCTTCATTCAGCCACACGATGGAATGGCTCAATCAATTCAATCACAAATCTTATTACCCTTAGGTGAGAAGTTAACAAGCCAAGTTCAGGAGCGTTTCATCGAGGGATCAGTACAAACAGTTGAGTTTGACGGAACGTATTATGGGGTTCCACTATCAACTGAATCAGTTGCATTTTTCTATAATAAAACATTATTAGATAAATATGGATTTGAAGTAGCGGAAACTTGGGATGAGATTAAAGCTCAAGGGGACGAATTTAATAATACAGCAGAAAATAAATTTATCATTCGAATGGAAACAGGAAATTCATATACGATGCACTTTTTCTTAACTGCATTTGGATATCAATTATTTGGACCAGATCATAATGATCCAGAAAAAATTAACTTTAATACTCAAGAAGTAATTGATGGGTTAACTTATTATCAATTGATGAGAAAATATTTAGATGTCCCTTACGCTGACTTAACAACAGATACTGTTGAAGTTGAATTTGCTAAAGGAACAGTTCCTTATATTATTGTTGGACCATGGGCGATTTCTGAAATTCAAAAAAATGCTGATTTTGAATGGGGAATTACAACTATTCCAACAATTAATGGTAATCAGCCTGTTACATTCTCAGGAAATATTATTGCGTGTATGAGCTCTTATACAAAAAATGCTGAAGCAGCTCGTGAAGTGTTAGAATTTATGGTTTCTGATGAAGGATTAGAAATTCTTTATAAAGTTCGTGGATCTATTCCGGCTTTAAAAGATCCAAGTGTTATCGATGGCCTTTCTGATGATCAGTATGTAATGGGGATCTTAGAACAAGCTCAGTTCTCTGAGGCAATGCCAAGTATTCCTGAAATGGCAAGCTTTTGGACACCAGCGGAAACATTATATCGTTCAGTTTGGGAAGGTTTAGCAACTCCTGAAGAAGCAGCAGCTAAAGCGTTAGAAGATTTTAATGCAGCATTAGAATTAACAAAATAATGAATAAGAGGGCAACCGTCCTCTTTTTTCATGACTAAAAAACTGAGACTCTTACCATCGAGTCTCAGTTTTTCTCTATTTTAAAATTTTTATCCAATGATAGGGATCTTCAACTCGCCCCCATTGAATGCCAGTTAATGTATCATATAATTTTTTAGTTAATTTTCCAGTTTTGAAATTATTGATTATTACTGTTTCATCTTTGTAATGAATCTCTCCGATAGGTGAAATAACGGCTGCTGTTCCCGTTCCAAAAGCTTCTTTTAAAGCGCCAGTTCGTCCTGCTTCCATGAGTTCATCAATACTTAAATGACGTTCTTCAACAGTTACTCCCAAATCTTTTAAAAGAGTAATGATTGAATCACGAGTGATACCAGGTAAAATAGAACCTTCTAGTGGGGTCGTTACAACGGTGTCATTAATTAAAAACATAACATTCATTGTTCCAACTTCTTCAACGTATTTTCGATGAACACCATCTAACCAAAGCACTTGGGTATAACCATTTTGTTCAGCTTTGACTTGAGCTGCGATACTTGCTGCATAGTTACCTCCGCATTTAGCAAAACCAGTTCCTCCTTTGACAGCTCGTACATATTCATCTTCAACCCAAATTTTTACTGGATTGACTCCTTCAGGATAGTAGTCACCGACAGGTGAAAGGATAACGACAAATTTATATTTTTTCGAAGGATGTAATCCAACTCCTGATTCTGTTGCAAAGCAGAATGGGCGAATATAAAGTGATGTTCTTGGTTCTTTTGGTACCCAGTCTTGTTCGTATTTGACGAGTTCTTCAATTCCCTTTAAAAATAAATCAACTGGAACAGGAGGCATACAAAGACGCTCATTTGATTTAATTAAGCGTTGTGCATTAATTTCTGGACGGAATAGGGCAATGCTCCCATCAGTATGTCGATAAGCCTTTAACCCTTCGAATGTTTCTTGGGCATAGTGTAAGACCATGCAAGCAGGATCCATTTCAATCGGTCCGTACGGTATGATTCGTCCATCGTGCCAACCGATTCCTTCCGTATAATCAATGACTAACATATGGTCAGAAAAATGACGACCAAATCCTAATTTTGTCTCAACTGGTTTTTCTTTTAATTGTTTTGCGCGTTCGATTTTAAATTCCATGCACATTTCTCCCTTCTATTAGTTAGGGTGTTATACCTTTTTTAGAGGAGGATGACAAGATTAAAATTCATTTAGTCTGCAATATTTTCAACACCCTTGTACATAAAATAGATTTCATGATCATGGAATTTATTTTTATGATAGAAATCAGCGACAATCAGATTATTTGTCATTAAAGTTAACCCAGCCAATTTTTGTTCTTTTGAATATTTAGTCATATATTTGAGTAACTTTGAACCGTATCCCCGTTGTTGTGAGTCTGGATCAATAAAGAATTCATCAATAAAGAGCTCATCTTTATACCACCATGTTCGTTCATGGCAAAGTGCAGCCCCAATTAGTTCTTCCTCATCATTTAAAAGAAGAAATCCAACAAAGCGTGGAATCTGACTTAATTCTGCAATATATTTTTTTGATTTTATTTCTGACCAATGACATCCCCATTGCTCATTGTTATAAACCTTTTGTAAAAGTTCTGCGCATTCCTCTAAATACTCGGCCTCATAATAAGCAATTCGCATTTATAGTCCCTCCCTTCTTCTGTCTATTGCTAACATATGAGATAAAGAGATGAATTATTAACTATATAGAAGTAGAAATGTACTTTACAATTCTATATCAGTCTTAGTTGGTTATTCCCTTTGATACGTAGGCATTCTGTAGTCCAGAGGCTCCTGGCATTTTCGAAGAAAATGTTTCTTCAACTGGTAGGGCTTGGGTCACCTAGTGATTTCTGAAAGAAATCTAATCCTCAACTGCTAGGGCTTTAGTTTTTAAGATGTAAAAAACTTATCTGGACTTATATATTTCCTAGATGAAACAGTCAACATGTAAGATTAAGTGGACTTTGATGAATGGAGTAAAAAGTGCATAGTAAAAGGGCTGTCTCATGTTGAGACAGCCCTTTTGGGTTATTTTGTGAAGGTGAATGTTGTGCTTTGTGAGTAAGCTTCACCTGGTTTTAAGAGTTGTGATTCAAAATCAAATGGAACTAAGTGTGTTTCAAAACAAGCGCCTAAATGGGGTTCTCCGCGACGGCCGTTTTCAAAGACTAAATCTTCAGTTAAGAAGTTACCAGCGTAAAATTGCATAGAAGGCGATGTTGTTGAAATTTTTAACGTACGATTTGATGTTAAATCTTTAAATGTTACGACTTCTTTCGTATCCGATAAAATGTATAGGTGATCGTATCCCGATGCTTTTTCGAATACTGGTAATACTTCTTTTGTTTCCGGATTGATGATAGTCGGTGTATTGAAATCGAATAGTGTATTAGAAACAGGGATTAACTTTTTAGTAAATGATAAGTTATCATCAATTTCAGCGATATAATCTGCTTTAATTTGAAGTTCGTGATTATAAATGTTCGTGCTTAGATTACCAGATAGGTTAAAGTAAGCATGCTGCGTTAAGTTTACAATGGTGTCTTGATCCGTTGTTGCCTGGTAAGACACAATGAAATTGTTCTGTTCTAATGTATAGCGAACTTTGACATTTAAGTTTCCGGGGAAGCCTTCTGTTTGATGTGGAAGAACCGTTGTTAACTCGTATCCTGAATCAACTTCAGTAACTTCAAAATCAGCATAAGTTAAGCACTGTGCCCCACCGTGTAAGTTATTTGGTCCATTGTTTAAATCTAATTGATAAGTTTGCCCATTAATCGTAAATTGCCCATTTTTAATTCGATTTGAAGTGCGTCCAATAATGGCATTTAAGTAGCATCCATTATTAAAGTAGCTTTCGATATGATCGTAGTTTAAGACTAAGTTTTGTTCATATTGGTCCTCAGCCATTGCAATTTTAGTGAGCACTCCACCGATGTTTAAAAATCGAACTTCTAATGCTTCATTTTTCATGCTGTATTCAATGACATTAACACCATTGAATGTCCCTTTTTCTAATTTTTTGTAAGTAACCATTTAAAATTTCCCCCTCATCTGATGGTTATAAACTACTTGCTCGCTTAATTAATCGTGTTGGAATGGTAACCTTTTTAGCAATTTCACGATCGTTATTAATACGTTCTACAAGTAAATCTAGTGCAGTTTCACCCATGTGTTTTGTATTCATATCAATTGTTGTTAATGATGGAATGGTATATTGTGATAATGAGATATTATCGTAACTAATGATTGAAACAACATCAGGCACTTTAATATTATTTTCGTTTAATGCTTTTAAGCAGCCAATAGCCATGGCATCTGAAGCGACGATATAAGCATCTAATAATTTTCCTTGTTTAATAATCTCCGACATAATTTCATATCCTGAATCTGCCGTGAAAGCCCCCAAATAAACATTGTTCTGATTGAATGATTTAAGCTTAGACATTTGATTAATGTAAGTTGTTAAACGAATATCTAATAATTCTTGTCCATCTAATGTTTTTTCAATTCCACAGATGAAACCAATTTTTTTCAGTTCTAAATCAAGTAAATAAGAAATGATATCTTTCGTGGCCTCTTTTAAATCGGCCATTACGACATCAATGTTGTAATGTTTAGAGTAACAATCCACTAAAACAAGGTGTTGGTTTAGTGTGTGAAGCGTTTGAATTTCCTCTTCACTGTACTTTCCTAATGCGATTAATCCATCTAAATTCATCGCTGAGATATCATCAAATGATTTCATAGGTAAGTAGATTTTTTGTAAGTTGATATTATGTAATTGGCAATGATTTTCGATAGCTAAACGAATGGACATGTAGTAAGGGTCAGTAATTTCCTCAGCCACTGAGTACCAATAAACAAGTCCAATTGTTAAGGTTATATTTTTTTTGCTTGATTTATTACGTTTGCTTAATGGAACGTAATTTAATTTCTCAGCTGTTGCCATAATTTTTAATCTTGTTTCATCCGATACGTTGAAATTTTTATCTTGGTTTAATACACGTGAAACTGTTGTAATTGAAAAACCAGTTAAATCGGCAATATCTTTAATTTTAGCCATTTGTGATAGCCTCCCTTCGTAAAAAAATGAATGCGTTCATCATTGTTTCGTTTATTATTTTATCATTAAGTTTCATAAAATAAAACAGCATCAACTCAACAAATTCTGAAAAATGTAAGGGTTTTAAGAAAGTTCTATTGATTTTTTTACTAAAAAAGTATAGAATTTTAGTATAGCGATCAGATGAGAGTCAATCAGAGAATGAATAAACATAGAGAGGAAGATTAAAGAATGAATATTGAAAATTTAAAATCAGCATTTGAAAAGGTATTTGGGGAAAATGAAAATACAAAATTATTTTTCTCACCGGGACGTGTTAACTTAATTGGGGAACATATTGATTATAACGGGGGATGTGTTTTCCCATCTGCGATTACTTACGGAACATATGCCGTTGTTGCACCTCGTGAAGATCAAAAAGTACGCTTATACTCAGGGAACTTTGAGGACCGAGGAATCATCGAGTTCGATTTAACTGATTTATCACATGCAGATGATGAGCACTGGAGTGTTTATGTCAAAGGTGTGATGGTGCAATTTAAAGAAGTAGGATTTGAAATTCCAACTGGATTTGATGCATATGTTTACGGAACCATTCCAAACGGTTCAGGACTATCATCATCAGCTTCGCTCGAATTACTAGTTTCTCAAATTTTAAAAGAATTACATGGATATGACATTTCAATGATCGATATGGTGAAATTATCTCAAAAAGCTGAGAACGTTTATGTTGGGGTGAACTGTGGAATCATGGATCAGTTTGCTATCGGAATGGGGAAAAAAGATTACGCGATTAAGTTAAATACCAATGATTTAAGCTATGAGTATGCGAAAGCAAACCTAGGAGATAATTCCATTTTAATTATGAATACTAATAAAAAACGTGAATTAGCAGATTCAAAATACAATGAACGTCGTCAAGAATGTGACGCCGCATTAGAGTTATTAAAAACAGTAGTAGATATTAACTTCTTATGTGATTTAACAGTTGCTGAATTTGATCGTGTATCAAATGTGATAAATAAAGATGTTTTATATCGCCGTGCTAAACATGCTGTTACTGAAAATGAACGTGTAAAATTAGCGATTGAAGTATTAGCAAGTGGAGATTTACATCGATTTGGAAAATTATTAAATGAATCACATAAATCATTACGTGATGATTATGAGGTTACAGGTAAAGAGTTAGATACAATTGTTGAATTAGCGTGGGCGCAAGAGGGTGTATTAGGAGCACGTATGACGGGTGCTGGATTTGGTGGATGTGCCATTGCGTTAGTTCGAAATGATGCAGTAGAAGCGGTTAAAGAAGCAATCGCTAAAGGATATAAAGAAGCAATCGGTTATGATGCTGAGTTATATGTAGCAACGATTGGAGACGGAACAAAAACATTAGCTTAGTTGACATAAGGGGAGAGTAGAGCATGAATATCAATTATGAAATTAATCGTTTAATCAGTTTTGGATTACAGCATCACATGATTGAAGAGGCAGATTTATTATACGCTGCCAATAAAATCATTGATATTTTAAGAGTTCCATCGTTTGAATATGAAGCGGTGGAACTACCATCAATGGAAAACCCAAGTGAAATTTTAGGGGCTATCTTAGATTATGCAGCATCAAATGGAGTGCTTGAGTGTGACAGCGTGGATCATCGTGATTTATTAGATACTAAAATCATGGATTGTTTAATGCCACGTCCATCTGAAGTGATTAAAACATTTAACAATCTTCATGCTCAAAATCCAGAAGAAGCAACAAAGTATTATTATGATTTAAGCAAAGCTTCAAACTATATTCGCGTCAGCCGTGTAGCTAAAAACTTAAGCTGGAAAACAACAACCCTATACGGGGATTTAGATATTACGATTAACTTGTCAAAGCCTGAAAAAGATCCAAAAGCCATCGCTTTGGCAAAAAGCTTACCAAGTTCAAACTATCCAAACTGTTTATTGTGTAAAGAAAACGTTGGTTATGCTGGAACATTAAATCATCCAGCTCGCCAAAACCATCGTATTATTCCATTAGAATTAACGAATGAAGAATGGTTCTTACAATACTCACCATATGTTTACTACAATGAACATTGCATCGTTTTAAAAGGTGCTCATGAACCAATGAAAATTTCTCGTTTAACATTTGAGCGTTTATTACAATTTGTTGATCAATTTAAACACTACTTCCTAGGTTCAAATGCGGATTTACCGATTGTTGGAGGATCGATTTTAACACATGATCACTTCCAAGGGGGAGCTTATCAGTTCGCAATGGAAACAGCACCGATTTTAAAAACATTAAATGTTTTAAACTTTAAAGATGTTGAAGTTGGATTTGTTAATTGGCCATTAAGTGTCTTACGTTTAAAAGGTGAAAATCGTGAGCGGCTTGTTGAACTAGGAGAAATCATTCTAAACACATGGCGTCAGTACAGTGATGAGGCATTAGGTATTTTTGCCCACACAGATGGGGTGCCTCATAATACGATTACACCAATCGCACGTTTTAAAAACGGAAAATACGAGTTAGATTTAGTGTTACGAAATAACCGTACATCAGACGAGCATCCAGATGGAATTTATCATCCACATGCTCACTTACATCATTTAAAGAAAGAGAACATTGGTTTAATTGAGGTCATGGGATTAGCCGTCTTACCAGGTCGTCTTAAAGATGAGTTAGAAGTAGTGAAACAAGCGCTAGTTGCTCGTGATGCGAATATGTTAGAGGAAGCAGGACTTGAAAAACATCTTCCTTGGTTAAATGAAATGCTAACACGCTACGAATCAGTGGCAGCTGATGAAGCTATGTCTGTTATTGAAACTGAAGTTGGAAAAAAATTTGTTGAAATTTTAGAGTGTTGTGGTGTATATAAATTAACAGATGAAGGATTAGAAGGTATTCAACGTTTTATTAATACTATCAATCGTTCATTATAAGGAGGAAGAGAAATGAAAGTTTTA
Source organism: Turicibacter sp. T129 (assembly GCF_025594975.1). NCBI lineage: Bacteria > Bacillati > Bacillota > Erysipelotrichia > Erysipelotrichales > Turicibacteraceae > Turicibacter > Turicibacter sp. T129. The sequence continues at coordinate 46,511 of NZ_JAMQUU010000018.1, forward strand.
GTAACAGGTGGAGCAGGGTATATTGGATCTCATGCTGTATATGCGTTAATTGAACAAGGACATGAAGTTGTTGTCGTTGATAATTTAGTCACAGGACATCGTCAAGATGTTCATAAAGATGCAACTTTCTATCATGGAAGTATTGCAGATTATCGTTTTATGACAGAAGTGTTACGTAAAGAAAAGGTAGATGGAGTCATTCATTTTGCGGCTTATTCATTAGTTGGGGAAAGTATGACAAATCCGTATAAATATTATGATAATAATATGAGCGGAACTAATGTTTTATTAAAAGCGATGGTTGACTGTGGCGTTAATAACATCGTCTTCTCATCAACAGCGGCAACATATGGAGAGGCACAAAATATTCCAATTTTAGAAACGGATCCAACAAATCCAACAAACGTTTATGGAGAAACAAAATTAGCGATGGAGCGTATGATTAACTGGTATCATAAAGCTCACGGGGCAAACTATGTGTCATTACGTTATTTTAACGTAGCGGGAGCTCATCCATCGGGGGTAATCGGTGAGAAACATGATCCAGAAACTCACTTAATTCCAATCATTTTACAAGTTGCATCAGGACGACGCGAAGCAATTAATGTCTTCGGAGATGATTATGACACAGCAGATGGAACTTGTATTCGTGACTACATCCACGTTTGTGATTTAGCAGAGGCACATATTTTAGCGATGCAATATTTAGTCAACGGTGGAGATAGTACCATTTGTAACTTAGGAAATGGAGAAGGATTCAGTGTTCTTGAAATGATTGAAGCGGCACGTGAAGTAACGAATCATCCAATTCCGGCAATTATCTCACCACGTCGTGCAGGTGACCCAGCTAAATTAATCGCATCTAGTGTAAAAGCACAAGAAATTTTAGGATGGACACCAAAACATCCAGCCGTTAAAGATATGATTGCCAGTGCTTGGGCAGTCGAAAAACAAAAAATGAATCAATAGAAAAGTCATTCGATAGCATCCATTATTGGGTGCTATTTTTATTTAGGTAAAATTTTAGTTTCATCAAGCGGTTATGAATAATGTCATTAAAAAATAGAATCAGCAGTTAAAGGTTTGAGAGGTAATAATCAGTACTATTTATTTTGAAATAATAAATTTAAAAGTGAACTAGCATTAAGTTGAGCTGCTTAGCTTGTGTTTAGTTTACTTTTTTTATTGTTTTCTATTAAAGATAACCATCTAATATAAATACCTAAATTCTGTGTAATTTTGTATATTTTATACAAAAAATGTGATAAATGTCATATAATTTATATAAATGGACAATGTATGTCCAGGTAAAATGATATAATGTTGAGGAAATGGTATAATAATGTATAAAGAGAAAGATCACAGAGTTCATCGGATTTTATCTATTTATGAGCGTTTAGTAAAGGGAAAGGTATTAAATAAAGAACAATTAGCTTTTGAGTTTGGTGTAAATAATAAGTCAATCCAACGAGATATTGAGCAAATCAAATTCTATTTAGCAAATCAGCCTGAATATGCAAGTTTAGAGTTAAAATATAGCCGTAAATATCGTGGTTATCAGCTACTAGGAAGCGAGAATCAAAACTTGAAACGAGAAGGTTTGTTAGCGATGGTAAAGATTTTATTAGCGAGTCGAGCTTTTAACGAGAAAGAAATGAATTATTTAATTAATACATTACTGAATCAGCTAGAGTTATCGGATCGTAAATTGATTAAAGAGCTCATTGGAAACGAATTATTTAATTATGTTCCATTAAAACATAATCGCGATGTATTAGATAAAGTTTGGGAGTTAAGTGAGATTATTCATAATCGACAGATTATAGAAGTCTCATATATTCGAGGAGACCATAAACGATTACGTCGGCACTTAAAACCAGTAAGTATCATGTTTTCAGATTTTTACTTTTATTTAATTGGCTATATGGAAGAAACGAAATATGATTCATATAGTAGTGAAACACTAAATAATAATTATTTGCGAGTCTTTCGAGTTGATCGATTTGAAAATTATCGTGTAATAAATCGTCAATTTTACTTGCCTTATTCTAACCGATTTGAAGAAGGAGAGTTTAGAAAAAGAATACAGTTTATGTTTCTTGGCGAGTTAATTAAATTAAAGTTTGAATTTTATGGTCCAAAAATTGAACCTGTACTTGATCGTTTACCAACGGCTACCATTTTAGAACAAGACTTTGATAAATATGTAATTGAGGCTGAAGTATATGGTAAAGGGATTGTCATGTGGTTATTCAGTCAATCAAGCAGTATCAAAGTATTATCTCCACCTAGCTTAGTGGAAGAAATGAAAGATGAACTTAGACGTTTATCAAACATGTATAACCTTTAGGGGATCATGTTATTTGGGGTTTTATATCGGCGTGGGAACCGATATAAAATAAATTATGGGTAATGTTTTGATTCAATTGTTTCGTTTTTTAGTGTTGATGGGTTATAAATTTGGGAGATTTATAATCAATGTCAATACAAAATGGGTATTTATTTAGGGTAAATTATTAAGATTAGAGTGATGCGAGAGAGTTTAATTAGCGGGGAAAGTATAAAGTAATAAGGGGTTATTACTTTAATAATGGAAAAATAATTTTTAAATTTTTATTATTTACTTTATGATAGTTTATAAGTTTGAAATGAAGTTTTATATCGGGAAAGCTTCATTAAGCGATTGCTTCTAATTGGGAGGAAGTAGTCGCTTTTTTATTTAGGTATTGTGTTAGCATTATTTGATGAAATTGAATGATATTCTTTTTACTTGGAGAGGATTTCAATCGAATACCATCAAAAAGACACATCTTTTATGTTGAAACCGCATTCAGCATATGGTAAATTAATCTTTGTGACTCACAAGCTCTAATGATAGAGTTATCGTTTCATTCTGAGGGGGATGAAGCAATTGTGATTACACGAAAGGAATGTATTAACTTTTTTTGAAAAATAGGTGATTAATCACTACTTTGTCACCATCACTTGCTTTTGGCGGCAACTTTATTATTAAAAACTTCAATGTGTTGGAGATCTAAAATGTAAAACCACCCATGAAAAAATGGGTGGTTTTATTTATGTGAGAAGATAATCTTTTTTTGATTCAGTGATGACTTCTGAATCTGAAAAGCTATAACCTTGCAACAAATTCATGTGAGAAAATAATTGGAATAGATAAAGGTCACTCATGAGTTCTGTTTTGGAATGTTTTCCATTCATTTCGATGAGTTGAATAGTAGCTGTTGGGTCTTCATCATAATTGGTCTCAACATGAGCAATAAGTTCAATGGAAGGAGCTGGGTGTTTGCTCATGTATCGAATCATACGTTCAATTTCTGCAATGGTTTGATGAAGGTTTAATTGTTTCAAGGTTACTAAAACATTTGGGTCTAGAATATCTTCATACTCAAGTTCATAGATCAGACGCCCTAATTCATGAATGACAAAGAAGAGGTAATAAATGTCGACTCCATTTCCACTAAAGTCAATAGAGCCTTCATGACGCTTATAAGTAATATAATACTCTTTAGTCATAGAAAAATCCCCCTTTTATTTCTTGTCTTACCTATAGTTTATTCAACAAGAAGGGAGAATTTGACGAAATTGTATCATTATTGACTAAAAGATTCGAAGAAATAAGAAGAGATATTTTCATGATTTTTATTATAAAATGAACAATAAATGGTATCTGGAAATTCTCCATTTAAAGGATAAACCTTTATAAAATAAAGCTCTTGTGATAAATCTTCAATAAAGGTTTCATTGTTTAATGATATTTTTAACGTACTTGCTCGTAAGTCTTCATTGATTCCCCAAACGAGGAAATAATCTGATGTTTGATAGGTCTGACATCGGTTCACATAGGCTCCACTTGAAGTGGTGTGCCCCCCAGAAAAGTTATATCGCCAAAATAAAAGAGCATTGGGTTCATACCAGGCGATATCTAATTGATCTGTTGCTAAGTCATGATAGAGGATAAATTCCATTTCATTCACACGAATTTGATCCACTATCTCAATCTTGTGAGTTAAGCGGGATTGTAAATGTTTTGGAATCGATGAAGGATGAGTTGTCGTCAGATAAATCGCCAATAAATCGGCGATAAGAAAAAGCACTAAGGCAAGCATGAGCTGACGCTTCAGTTTTTTAAACATAAATCCTCCAATAAATTACGTCGTCTATAAACTGTATGCACATAGCAGAGGCTTTATCATTTATATGATTGGTAAAATTAAAACGTGGTATAATAAGTAAAACGGTTTCTTTTATTAAAGGAGAGGGTGAAATGGACTTAATACTAGCAATTGATCAAGGGACGACAAGTACAAGGGCGATTGTCTTTAATAAACAAGGTCAGGTTATTGAACAGTCACAACGTGAGATTACTTGTTTATATCCAACATCGGGATGGGTGGAGCAAGATGCGAATGAGATTTGGATTTCTACATTATCTGTTTTAAATAGCGTCTTATTATCCCCTAAAATTGATGTTCAGGATATTAAAGGAATTGGGATTACAAATCAACGTGAAACAACAATTTTATGGGATAAAAAAACAGGGCGCCCACTTTATCATGCAATTGTCTGGCAATCGAGACAGACAGAATCCATTTGTGAAAACTGGAAAGCTCAAGGGCTAGAAGCTATCGTTAAAGAAAAGACAGGGCTTTTAATTGATCCTTACTTTTCTGCGTCAAAAATTCGCTTTTTACTAGATCATGTTCCAGGAATTCAAGAGAAAGTGGCGAAAGGTGAGGTGTTATTTGGGACGGTGGATAGTTACTTAGTTTGGAAGCTATCAGGGGGAAAAACACATATTACAGATGTGACGAATGCTTCACGTACATTACTATTTAATATTCATACAGGAACATGGGATGAGGAATTACTAGAGCTATTCAGTATTCCAAAGAGTATCTTACCTGAAGTGAGACAAACTTCAGAAGTCTATACGTATACGATGGATTATATGACAGGGATTCCGCTACCCATTGCTGCAGTTTGTGGTGACCAACAGGCAGCTTTATTTGGTCAGAATTGCTTTTATAAAGGTGATGTTAAAAACACATATGGAACGGGATGTTTCGTCTTAATGAATACAGGAACTGAGCCAGTCCTTTCAAGCCACGGTTTACTAACAACGATTGCTTGGAAAATTAATAATGAAATACATTATGCCTTAGAAGGGAGCGTGTTTATTGGTGGGAGCGCCATTCAATGGTTGCGCGATGGACTTCGCATAATTAAACATGCTAAAGATTCGGAAGACTATGCAAATCGTGTGACAGATTGCGGTGGTGTATATGTTGTCCCAGCCTTTGTTGGGCTAGGAACGCCCTATTGGGATAGTGATGTTCGTGGTGGTGTGTTTGGTTTAAGCCGAGGAACGAGCAAAGAACATTTTATTCGTGCGACGCTTGAAGCGATTGCATATCAAAGTAAAGATGTAATCACCGCGATGGAAGAAGATTTAGGGCATTCGATGAATGTTTTAAAAGTAGACGGTGGTGCTGCTAAAAATAGCTTTTTAATGCAATTTCAAAGTGATATTTTAGGAGTTGATGTATCTGTTCCGATGACAACAGAAACAACCGCCTTAGGTGTCGCCTATTTAGCAGGGCTTGCAACGGGTGTTTATAAGAGTATGGATGAGATTGCTTCTTATTGGCAATCGAATCAACAATATAAGGCCAGAATTACAGAAGAACAACGAGAAACACTGTATGGAGGATGGAAAAAAGCCATTGCAGCGGTACGTCTTTTCAAATCATAAGAGAACTGAATTAATACGTTGAATGATTAAAAAGGATTGCTTCTTATATCGTCATATAAAAGTAAAAGAGTAGTTATTAGTTATAGTAAAATTTATTTAGCTTTATCGTACGGAATAAGAAGGGAGCGAAAGTGATGATTGGTCAAAAAGTTACTGTGATGATGGATCGTCCACTCGGATCAAAACATCCGAAACATGGGTTCATTTATCCGTTGAATTATGGCTATATTCCAGATACTGTAGCGGGTGATGGCGAAGAAGTAGATGCTTATGTTATCGGAGAGTTTGAACCATTAGATAGATTTGAAGGTTATGTCGTGGCGATTATTCATCGACAAGATGATGTGGAAGATAAGTTAGTTGTTTGTCGCGATCGGTATCGATATAATGAATCACAGATTAAGGCTTTAGTTGAATTTCAAGAAAGATTTTTTCAATCGACAATTGAAATGAGTGATTAGATGGAAGTGACAATTAGACGAGTTGAATTTTATGAAATTAACCAAGTTGTTAGCTTTTTAATTGAGCAGTTTAAGGATATATTTTTAACTTTAAAAATAGAGGAAGAGGTATTAATTCAGTTATTTAGTACTGCGATGAGGTGTGAACAATGCTTTATTGCATTGTATAAAGAACAACTGGTAGGTGTATTGACTTATTCAACGAGGAAACATGCTTCATTTGAAGTGAGTCTAAAAGATGTTAGAAAGATGACAGGGTGGTCTAAATTTCTACGATTTTATTACAAGGTTATGAGAGACGCAGTTGTTGTGAATGATAATCAAATATATTTAAATTCATTAGTTATACATCCAAGCTTTCGTCGCCAAGGCATTGCGACACAATTAATAGAATATATTTTGGATGAAATAAAAGTAAGTGAATATCTTCTTGATGTGATGAAGACAAATCAGGAAGCATTAGCTTTATATAAGAAGTTAGGGTTTAAAGTTATTAAAAAACGATTTAACACACTAATCTTGAAATTAATGTAGAAATTTGAAGGGGATATTTTACAATAAATGACAAATGAAGCTTAATAAGTGTATTATAATAAAAGAGCAATAGGGGTGTGATTAGCAGTGAAAAAACTAGATTGATTGTGGTTGAGGTGATTCAGTGGCAATTGATTTAGTTTTTTTCTTTTTCTTAGAGTGTAGTTATTGGGTACATAGCTGTGAATCTTTTTTTAATTTCTTTACTGTTATTTTTTGAAAGATTTATGTATAATTTCTTCATGACAAAAGAAAGGGGGCGTCATAGTGTTAGGGACAGTTGTGAATGCAGGGGCGATTATTTTAGGGGGGAGTATCGGACTTGTATTAAAAAAAGGATTGCCTAAGCGATTTGGAAATCAAGTCATGAATGGGTTAGCACTATGTGTACTATATATTGGTATCAGTGGAACGCTACAAGCAAAAAATGTATTAATGCTTATTTTATCAATGGTAATTGGAACGTTAATTGGTGAGTTATTAGATTTAGATGAACGTGTGACTCAATTAGGAAATTGGCTAGAGAATAAGTTTAAAAGTAAGGATGAATATGTTTCAATTTCTGAAGGATTTGTGAGTGCAAGTTTATTGTTTTGTGTTGGAGCCATGGCGATTGTTGGCGCTTTACAAGATGGACTAAAAGGTGATACCTCGATGCTTTATACGAAAGCAATGTTAGATGGAATATCAGCGTTAATTTTTTCAACGAGTTTAGGAGTGGGAGTTATCTTATCAAGTGTTTTGGTTTTGATCTATCAAGGTGGAATCACCTTTCTTGCGAGTTTGATGGCTCCTTTTTTAACTGATATGGTGATTGCTGAAATGACGGGGGTTGGATCATTATTAATTATTGGACTTGCCTTGAATATGCTTCGAATGACGAATTTAAAATTAATGAACTTTGTTCCTGCAATTTTTATTCCCATTCTTTTATCTTTAATCATGTAGGGGTTAGTGACTTTTTGCACTTATCAATCAAAATGGTCAAAAAGTGACAAATGTTGTATATTGAACTCGTTATAATCGAAAGTGAAAATAAGTGGATGTTTCGTGATTAGGGATATTACCGAATGTATTTTTGTTGATCACGAGTTAGAGACAGAGCATATTATCTTTATTCTACGGTCTTGTTTTCAAGCAGCTAAATGATGATCGAAAGAAGATGCTAACGATCTTCTTGCGGGGAAATATAGTGTACTTGCAGATGACCTTAGTCTACCTGATGAGGTGATCAAATAATATCCTCATCCATATGAGACAGAGTAGGTGTTTATGTGAGATGTTTTAATTCAAAAAGGTATATAAATGCCATCAAGTGACGGATTAACTAGGAGTTGAGGTAGAAAAAGCCATTTTTTGTATACAAGTATTTCATACAAGACGTTGCTTGATGTATTTTCAATGGGCATATCCGAAAGCTAAAATTATGATTTGTCTGATTGAAATCCAACGAATTAATAAAGAGAGTTGGTTTAAAAATTCGACTGATATTAAACGTGTAATGGGGAATTGATGCAATTCCTGGTTATTATTTAAAAATAAGCGGTGAGATTTAATTAAAGATTGGAAGTGTACGAAATGGTTGATGATGTTTTTGGTGAAAAGCTATCTGGTCAAACGTATGTTGATCGAGAAGGGGTTTATGCCATTATTTTAAATGATAAAAATGAAGTGGCTACTATTCGTCTACCTCATGGTTATTTTTTACCAGGTGGTGGACTAGAAGGCACTGAAAGTAAAGAAGCTTGTTTACGTCGTGAATGCTTAGAAGAGCTTGGCTGGGAGATTGAAATTAATCAATTTGTTTGTAAGGCATCTAATTACTACTATTCGATGTATCGTGATCTTTATTTACATGCAATAGGACACTTTTATTTAGCGACGTATCTTGAACAAGTGGCACAGCCGATTGAACATGACCATGAATTAGTCTGGATGAGTTTAGAGGATTGTTTAAGTCAATTACATCTTGATCATCAAGCATGGGCAATTAAGCAAGTGACTCACTTATTGTAGGATGAGGTGACAAGTGTCTCGTCATAGAAGAAGACATTCTGTAACTCAGGATGTCTTTTTCTATGATTAAATTCGACTTTTTCGTCTAAAATAGGAGATGAATAAAATTCTTACAAAAAAACAATAATTGAATGAATTAATATATGCTATAATAGTAGCAATATTTTGAAAAGGAGTGAGCTTTTATGTTAGACACTTTAAAATTTAGACGTCAAAAATTAGGGGCCAATATTAAAGATAACTCGTTATTAATTTTGTTTTCAGGAGATGCACCCGTGCGTTCAGGTGATCAATTTTATGAATATACACCACATCGTAACTTCTATTACTTAACGAACTTAGATCGTCCAAAAATGGCGTATGTCTTACGTAAATTTAATGGAGTTATGGAAGATTATTTATTCATTGAGACAGTTTCAGAAGTAGAAGAAAAATGGACTGGAAAACGAATGAGTAAAGAAGAAGCAACAGAAATTTCAGGAATTAAAAATGTCTTCCCTGAAAGTGAGTTACGCAACATGTTAGGTCGTTGGTTATTAAACGAAGGATTTGAAAATGCGTACTTTGACTTTGAACGTGGATCATATCATCATTCAGATACGATTCAAACTTTATTTGCCAAAGAATTAAAACGTCAATATCCATTTTTGCACGTACAAAATATTTATCACGATATTACCGCTTTACGTTTAATTAAATCAGAAGATGAGATTGCAAATATGCGTACAGCAATTGAAAAAACACGTTTAGGAATTGAGAGTTTAATGAGAAACTCAAAACCAGGAATGTATGAGTATCAATTAGAAGCATATTATAATTTCACGATTAAAACAGAAGGGGTTAAAAAGACATCGTTCCATACGATTGCAGCTTCTGGAGCTAATGCCACAGTTTTACATTATGATAAAAATGATTCAATCTGTCGCGATGGAGATTTAATTTTATTTGACTTAGGATGTGAGTGGAACTATTATTGTTCTGATATTTCACGTACATTCCCAATTAACGGGAAGTTTACAGATCGTCAGCGTGATGTTTATCAGGCTGTTTTAGATGCGCAGTTAGCAACTATTGAAATCATTAAGCCTGGAGTTCCTCTACAAGATGTTAATGAATTTGCTCGTAGAAAGTTAGCTGAAGGATGTAAGAAACTTGGGTTAATTGAAAAAGATGAAGAATTATCAAAATACTATTACCATGGAATCGGACACTATTTAGGATTAGATACACATGATGTTGGTGGACGTGGTGGTGTCTTACAACCAGGTATGGTTATTACAATTGAACCAGGATTATATATTGCTGAAGAAGGAATCGGAATCCGTATCGAAGATGATATATTAGTGACAAAAGATGGACACGAAAACTTATCAAAAGACATCATCAAATCGGTAGAAGACATTGAGAACTTCATGGGTTCTCAGCGCTAAGGGGTTCCCTGGCATTTTCGAAGAAAATGTATCCTCAATTGCTAGGGATTGAAACAATCTTCGATTGTCAGCTTAGCTATGGAGTCCTTGTCTTTTTCGAAAGAAAAGTATCCTCCACTAATGAGGTATCTCTGCTGGTAGGGTGATAGCTTATTACTAAAAAAGACATTAAAAGTAAACAAAAGGGAGACTCTTAAATGAGTGCTCCCTTTTTCTATCGAAAATGTCGGTAGGTGGATTGTTTTTTCTCATGAAAGACCATTTCAGCAAATTTAACGAATAGTTTGCTAAATGGTAGGAATAAGAATACAGTCGATAAATTGAAGAAAAGTTGTGCATTCGCAATTTGTCGTTCAGGTGTTGGACTAAAGGTTGCAGTGAAATCTATTAGATTGTCGATGAATGGTAAGAAGAGTAGTGTTCCCAGAAAATTAAAGGTAAAGTGAATGAGTGCTGCCTGCTTTCCGGCTGTATTACCACTTAAGCTAGATAGTATAGCTGTCATACATGTTCCAATTTCATGGCCAAAAAGAATAGGAATGGCTGTATAAAGAGTGATTGCTCTGGTAGAAGCGAGTGAGATGAGAATGGCTGTTGAAGCTGAGGAACTTTGAATTAAGAAGGTAATGGACATTCCCAGAAGAATACACAGAAGAGGTTTACCTTGAACATTAAAAATGAGTCGTTGGAAAAGGCCAGAAGAGACGATAGGGCTCATTGATGATTTAACGATTCCAAGCCCGAGAAATAACATCCCAAAACTAAATAAAAAATGCCCGATATGATGAATGTTTTTCTTGGTAGAAAAGAGCATTAGGGTAGCTCCTAAAAAAATAAAGTAAGGAATAAAATCCGTTAAATTAAGTGTAATCAATTGCGTAGTTACCGTTGTTCCAATGTTAGCTCCCATAATGACTCCGGTTGCTTGTAATAAAGTCATTAATCCTGTATCCACTAGCCCAACGACTAACACAGTAATTGCTGAACTGCTTTGAACGAGTGCGGTAAAGATGCAACCAATAAATGCTCCTATATAAGGAGAAGTAATGGTGGTAGAAACTGTTTCTTTTAATTTATTGCCAGCTAATGATTTCAAGGCATTGCTCATTTGTCGCATTCCATATAAAAAGAGAGCAAGACCGCAAAATAAGCTAAGGATGATCGGTAGTACAGTCATTATTTTCACTCCTATTGATGTTAGTATCTCTAGATTGTACGTTCCCTCTTTAAAATTTAGTCCATAAATTCTTCGATGGAAATGAATAAACTGTCCATTTTAAAGCCATAATAAGTCAGTTTATTTGATAGAAAGGGATGTGGCGAAGATGAATCATATTTTATTCAAAGTTGTAGAGATAGAGGAAAGATTAAGAACGACTCTAGAAATAGGAGGCCCAATTGATCGAATAGTTAGTGAGGCTCAACTAAAAACGTTAGACTTTTTTAAATACCATCCTATTCGTAATCAAGAAGAGGCAAATGAATTATTACGATTAATGGACTTAGTATTTGGTCTTAAATAAAAATAAAAAAACAAGTTAGGACATTCATCCTAACTTGTTTTTTTGTGGATAATATAAATTATTTTTTCATATTATTATCTAAACTTAAAACATATTCAGCGATATTGATTGAATGATCACCAATACGTTCAAAGTTTGAAATAGCATCTAAGAATACAGCACCACTATGAGCATTACATTTGTTTTGGCTTAAGCGTTGGATGTGTTTATCACGTAATAACTCTTCTAAGCGATCGATATTTTCTTCAAAAATCATTGTGTCATTTGCTTTTTGACGATTATTATTTTTGTAGCTTGCATAAGATGAATTAATCGATTCGATTGTATAGTTATACATTAATCTTAACTCTTCTAATGCATCACTTGTAAATGTTAATTTACTTGTTGAAACTTCTTCGGCTAATTCAGCGATATTTTTACTATGATCTCCAATACGCTCAATATCACTTATGATTTTAATCATTGATGCGATACGATTAGTATCAACTTCTGTAATATCATGAGAAGAAATTGACACTAAGAATGTAGATAATTCACGTTCTAAGCGATTAATCTCTGATTCATTTTTAAAGATTTTTTTGAGATTTGTTACTTTACCATCAATTAAAGCATTTGTTGAAAGTGTTAAGTTTTCTTTTGCTAAATCATACATTGTTAAACTTTCTTGGAATGCTTGCTCGAATGCAATCGCAGGTGTTTCAAGGAAACGACGATCTAAACGATTAATCGTTGGTTTTTCACCTTCTTTATCTTTAAGAGCTAAGTTAGCTAATTTAACAAACACACCAGCAAATGGTAATAAAATAATTGCATTGACAATATTAAAGATTGTATGTGCATTGGCAATTTGTTTGTCAATATCTCCACCCATATACATCACAACTTGCGATAGGATATTAATCAATGGTAAGAAGATTAATGTTCCGATTAAGTTAAATGATAAATGGATGAATGCAGCTTTCTTAGCCACTTTATTGGCATTTAAACTTGATAATAGGGCAGTTACACATGTTCCGATATTATTACCGAATAGGATAGGAATCGCTACTTGTAAGCTAATTGCACCTGTTGCAGCTAGGGATAAAAGAATTGCTGTTGATGCAGAAGAACTTTGTACGACTGCAGTCATAGCTGCCCCGACTAAAATTCCTAAGAACATGTTTCCTTCAAGAGTTAAGATTAAGTCTTGGAAGAATGTTGTTTGGGCAATTGGGCTCATTGCATCTTTCATTTGAGATAATCCCATGAATAAAAGACCGAACCCAAAGACGATTTTACCGATTTCTTTACGCTTTTCTTGTTTCATGAATAAGATAAGCGCCGCCCCGATAATGATGAATAATGGAATGTAATCATCAATTTTGAATGTGATTAATTGACCAGTAATCGTTGTCCCGATGTTAGCCCCCATGATGACTCCTACTGCTTGGTATAAGCTCATAAGACCTGCGTTAACGAAACCAACGACCATTACGGTTGTAGCACTACTACTTTGTATAATTGCTGTGACAATTGTTCCTACTAAAGCCCCTTTAAGTGGATTTGTAATGGCTTTATCGAAGAATGATTTTAATCGTGAACCGGCTGCGTTTTCAAGTCCATCTCCCATAAATTCCATACCGAATAAAAATAGGGCAAGTCCACTAAATAGACCTAGTAAGATATTAATGTATTCCATACAGTTACCTCCAAATTTTATCCTGTTCCATAATACTACAAAATCCTCTAAATGAAAATAATATGTTAATAGATTAACCTATATTTAAGATAAAAAACGATAGTATTTTAAAAAAATAAAAAGTAATCGTTATTTACGGTGGCATTTTATAATTTTAGTGTAACTACATTTTTTTATGAAATTCTGTTATTTTTTATTTCTTTTACACTTTCTATATATTTATTCTGCAACAGGCATAAAGATTTAAAGAAATCTATAAAAAAATATGTATGTAATAAACTTGCGTATCTAAAAATAACAAAGATTGGATGCTTTACTACAATAAAAATATCGATTTGTAAAGAAGATTACTATATTATTTGGTTTTAAGATGTGAATTTAGTATAATAAAATTACTTTGAAAAAATGTAAATCACTTGAATGGAGGAAATAAAACATGCAAAAACCTGTTTTAACGATATCAGAATTACGTGCAAACGTTGAAGATAAAGAAATTTTAAAAGGCGTAAACTTAGAAATTAAAGGCGGAGAAGTTCATGCGATCATGGGACCTAACGGAACTGGAAAATCGACATTATCTTCTACAATTATGGGACACCCTAAATATCATGTAACAAGTGGAAATGTGACATTAAATAATGAAGATGTATTAGCTATGTCAGTTGATGAGCGTGCTCGTGCTGGATTATTCTTAGCAATGCAATATCCTGCAGAAGTACCAGGTGTTACAAACTCAGACTTTTTACGTACAGCTATGCAAACACGTATGGAAGAAGGAAAAGATGTTCCTTTATTTAAGTTTATTCGTGAATTAGATAAGAGTGTGGCAAAATTAGAAATGCGTGAAGATTTACCACATCGTTACTTAAATGAAGGATTCTCAGGTGGAGAGAAAAAACGTAATGAAATTTTACAAATGTTAATGTTAAAACCAAATATTGCAATTTTAGATGAAATTGACTCAGGATTAGATGTTGATGCATTACGTATTGTTGGAGAAGCAGTAAACTCAATGCGTGGTGAAAACTTTGGATGCTTATTAATTACTCACTACCAACGTTTATTAGACCATATCAAACCAGACTTCGTTCATATCATGATGAAAGGGCGTATCGTTAAATCTGGTGGACCAGAATTAATTGAACGTATTGATCGTGAAGGATACGATTGGATTAAACAAGAATTAGGAATCGAAGATGAACGAGTAATCGTTGAAGATGAAAAACGTAAAGTCGTATCAATCGGAACATGTGCTACAAAAGAAATGTTAGACCTATAATCTAAACACTGTTTATATAATAAATGTACTGATAAGATTTAAAAGTTATAGATGAAAGGGGTCAGATTGATGACGCAATTACCAACTTGGGTTAATGAAATGCAATCGAAAGCTTTAGCTGCGATGCCTTCATTAAAATTACCAAAAGCAGATCGTACAAATATTAAAAACTGGGCCTTCGATGTCATTGAAGCACAAGCTCCAGTTTCATATAAAGAGAATGAAATCCCAGCAGCAGTTTCGCACTTAGTGAATGCTGATGAACAAAATGTTGTCATCGTATGTGACGGCGTTGTTGTTTACAAGAAATTAAGTGATGCCTTTAATGGAGTTGTATTAGCCAACTTAACAGAGGCTTTAACGGTTCATGAAGATTTATTTAAGTCTCATTTCATGACAGTAACACCAGTAGAAATGAATAAATTAGTGGCAATGCATGTTGCTCATTTAAATAGTGGTTTATTTATCTATGTTCCAAAAAATAAAGTGATTAATGATGTCTTAAATGTTGTATATGTACAAGAAAATGGATCATTAATGAATCACACATTAATCGTGGCAGAACAAAGTTCACAATTCAAATATATCGAAAACTATCATAATACTTCAAAAGCAAACATCAATGCGATTTCAGAAGTTGTTGTTGGTGAAAATGCACATGTTGAATATGCAGCGATGGATCGTTTACACCAAGATTCAACAGTTTACCAATGTCGTAAAGCAAATGTTCAAGCAAATGGAAGTTTCTTATTATCATTAGGAGCTTTAAATGACGGAAATACAGTTTCTGAGAACTTAGTTGCTTTAGTCGGGCAAGGTGCAACTGCTGAAGTGAAAACAGTGGCGATTGCTGAAGGCAAACAAAAACAAAATATCACAGTCAATATTGAACACTTGGCTCCTTATACAGAAGGACATATTGTCAGCCATGGGGTTTCAAAAGATAGTGCTCAATTAACATTCAATGGAATCGGAAAAATTAATAAAGGAATGAATGGATCGAATGCACAACAAGAAAGCCGTGCCATGATTTTATCTGAAACAGCACGTGCCGATGCTAATCCAATTCTTTTAATTGACGAGTATGATGTTAAAGCTGGACATGCGGCTGGTGTTGGTAAAATTGACGAAGAGCAATTATACTATTTAATGAGTCGTGGATTAACGCGTCGTGCAGCTGAAATTTTAATTATTTACGGATTCTTAATGCCATTCATTGATGATATTCGTAGCGAGGTAATCAAATCAGAATTCGTGAAGGTTATTGAACGTAAAATTAATGCTTAAAGAGGTGGAGACAATGTCAATCGATGTCAATCGTATCCGTGAAGATTTCCCTATTTTAAAGGAAACGATGAACGGACATCCATTAGTATATTTAGATAGTGGTGCTACAACGTTAAAGCCTCAAGTGGTTATTGACGCCGTAAATCATTACAATACGAAGAAAACATCTAATGTTCATCGCGGTGTATACCAATTAAGTAACGATGCAACGGAATTATATGAAGGAGCACGTGAAAAGGTTAAACAATTAATTAATGCTAAAAAGGTAGAAGAAATTGTTTTTACTAAAGGGGCAACGCACGCCCTAAACTTAGTTGCTCAAAGTTATGGTTTATATAATTTAAAAGCCGGGGATGAAATCATTGTTTCTGAGCTAGAACATCATAGTAGCTTCTTACCATGGCAACATGTGGCTCGTGTGACAGGTGCTGTCTTAAAATTCATCCCACTTGATGAAACAGGTCATATTACAGTAGAAAATTTTAAAAAAGTTTTAAGTGATAAGACAAAAGTTGTTGCGATTAACTATGTTTCTAACGTGATGGGATATGTGTCCCCAATTAAAGAAATCACAGCTTTAGCTCATGAAGTAGGAGCAATCATTTCAGTTGATGCAGCTCAAGCAGCTCCACATATGAAAATTGATGTTCAAGATTTAGATTGTGATTTCTTATCTTTCAGTGGACATAAAATGTGTGGACCAACAGGTGTTGGTGTTTTATATGGTAAATATGAATTATTAAACGCATTAGAGCCAATGGAATTTGGTGGTGAAATGATTGATATCGTTGGTGAAGTAACATCAACATGGAAAGATGCTCCTTATCGTTTTGAAGCAGGGACACCAGTTATTGCTGGAGCAATTGGACTTGGAGCAGCTATCGATTATTTAGAGGCAATTGGATTTGATAATATTGCAGCACATGAATTAGAGTTACGAAACTATGCGGTTGAAAAACTTGAAGAATTAGGTGGGGTAACGATTTTTAATCGTGATGCTGAAACTGGAATCATTTCATTTAATATTGATGGGGTTCATCCACACGATGCAGCCACTATTTATGATGCCGAAGGGGTCTGTGTACGTGCTGGACATCATTGTGCACAGCCATTAATGGGATGGTTATGTCAACCAGCCACTTTACGTGCAAGTTTCTATTTATATAATACAAAAGAAGAAGTGGATGCATTTATTGAAGCCACTCGTAAAGGAAAGGAGTTTTTCGACGGTGTCTTTTTCTAATTTAGAGCAATTATATCGCCAAGTTATTATGGATCATTATAAAAATCCTCGTAATAAAGGATTATTACAAGAAGATGGGTATCATGAAGTTCACTTAAAAAACCCAACATGTGGAGATGATATTACGGTTCAAGTTAAAGTAGAGGACGGTAAAATCATTGACTTACGTCATGAAGGAACTGGATGTTCAATTTGTTGTTCATCAGCTTCGGTTATGTCTCAAACATTAAAAGAAAAAACATTAGACGAAGCTCAGCATATTACAAACA
Organism: Turicibacter sp. T129; assembly: GCF_025594975.1. Lineage (NCBI taxonomy): Bacteria > Bacillati > Bacillota > Erysipelotrichia > Erysipelotrichales > Turicibacteraceae > Turicibacter > Turicibacter sp. T129. Next base: position 64,004 of record NZ_JAMQUU010000018.1, read on the forward strand.
ATTTTTATGAGTTAGTTAAAGGTAATGAATTCGATGAAGATTTAGATATGGGAGATGCACCAGTTTATCAAGGTGTGTCTAAATTCCCAGCACGTGTTAAATGTGCAACTATTTCATGGAAAGCTGCTGAGCAAGCAATTAACGAAATAAAAAAATAACATAAAAAAATCATACCAAACCGAAATGGAGGGTTACTGGGTGAGTACTGAAGTACAAGAGAAAAAACACGAACTTGAAGGCATTGTAACGGATTATAAATATGGCTTCAAAACAGAATATAAAAATTTAAAAGATACAGGAAAAGGAATTTCAGAAGACGTTGTTCGAGAAATCTCAGCCATCAAAGGTGAACCTGAATGGATGTTAGAGTATCGCTTAAAAGCTTATGCGCATTTTGCGAAAACGCCAATGCCAGAATGGGGACCAGATTTATCAGAAATTAATTTCGATGATTATACGTATTATATTAAACCGTCTGAAAAGACAGAAAATAGTTGGGAAGACGTTCCAGATGAAATTAAAGATACGTTTGATAAATTAGGGATTCCAGAAGCAGAAGCTAAGTTCTTATCTGGGGTTTCAACACAATATGAATCAGAGGTTGTTTACCATAATAACCAAAAAGAACTTGAAGAAGCAGGAGTTATCTTCATGGATACAGATTCAGCATTACGTGAATATCCAGATTTATTTAAAGAATACTTTGGAAAAGTTATTCCTTATGCAGATAATAAATTTGCCGCATTAAATAGTGCCGTTTGGTCAGGTGGATCATTCATTTATGTTCCAAAAGGCGTAAAAATTGAGAAACCATTACAATCTTATTTCCGTATTAATACTGAAAGTATGGGACAATTTGAACGTACATTAATCATTGTTGATGAAGGGGCAGATATTCATTACGTTGAAGGATGTACGGCACCAACTTACTCAGCTGATTCATTACACTCTGCAGTTGTTGAAATTTATATTCGTAAGGGTGGACGTTGTCGTTACTCAACGATTCAAAACTGGTCAAATAATATCTTAAACTTAGTAACGAAACGTGCAGTATGTGAAGATTATGCTCATATGGAATGGATTGATGGAAATATCGGTTCAAAAATTACGATGAAGTATCCTGCGTGTGTCTTAAAAGGTGAAGGTGCAAAAGGAACAACAATTTCAATTGCATTTGCTGGAGAAGGACAAATTCAAGATGCGGGTGCCAAAATGATTCACTTAGCACCAAATACATCTTCAACAATTATTTCAAAATCATTATCACGTGGTGGAGGAAATGTAACATATCGTGGAATTGTAGAACATGGCAAAAAGGCTAAAGGTGCCAAGTCTCATGTTGAATGCGATACAATTATCTTAGATGATATTTCAAAATCAGATACAATTCCATATAACATTGTTAAAAATGATGATGTAACGATTCAACATGAAGCAACAGTTTCAAAAGTTTCAGAAGAGCAATTATTCTATTTAATGAGCCGTGGATTAACTGAAGAACAAGCAACAGAAATGATTGTTATGGGATTCATTGAACCGTTCGCAAAAGAGTTACCAATGGAATATGCGGTTGAGTTAAACCAATTATTAAAACTTGAAATGAATGGATCAATCGGCTAATCAACGATTAGCTGTTTAAATTTTAATTAAATTATTATGTAAAAAGACTAAGTCTTAATATGGACTTAGTCTTTTTACTTTATTTGTTAGTTGAATAAAATGAATTAAAATGTCGAAAAATGAGACACTATTAACGAAAGGAGTGATTCACATGTGTGTAAAAAACGTTGGACGCATGGACGCTTATGTTCGAATTAGTGCCGGATTAATGATGGTTAGTTTAGGAATTATGAAGCATAAAGGATGGATGGCTGCACTTGGTAGTATGAAAGTTGCAGAGGGAATCACCCGTTATTGCCCCGTTTTAGATGCGCTTAATCTATCAACACTAAGTGATGAGGAATTATTAGACGAAGCACTTGGTAGTTGTGTAATTGACATCGAAGAAGATGATGACGATGAATTTGAAGAACTAGAACATCAATGCGGTTGTAATCATGAAGATTAAAATAAATAATGGGTGCATATATTAATTATATTTAAATACTAAAAGTCACTATAAAATTTTATAGTGACTTTTTTAATTAACTTATAACAAGTGATTAGTTTTTTATTTCATTCAAGAGAGGGGCTGTTTAAGTATTCATCTTATATTAATGGTTTGAAGAAATAATAAAATGTTAATTGTATTGAAGGACGATTAAAAACGTGAAATATTTAATCATTGAAGGTGGCGTCAAAAATCCATCAGCCATGAATGAAATTATTTTTGAAGAATATATTTAATATGTTCAAAAGGGAATGAGTCTAGACTTAATCTTAATGTCTACATTAAAAGCAGATATGAATGGCTAATTATTCATTATGATTGAAATGGTAGAAAAATATTTAACTACCGAATCATTTAAAGTTGCGGGGATACAAGCGTATAGAGGAATTGAGTTTGCATCCCCACATTATTTTAATCAATCATTGATGGAATGATTTAATTATTAATTTTGAAGAAAGTTTCTATTATTGAGTTAAAGATATTAATAAAAAACTGAGAAAGGAGAACTGCTTTGTCGTCGCTTACTCAGTTTTTTAGTTTGATTAGAATAGCTTCTATTATCGGTACACGTTTTATAATGGAAAATCATCAACTTCTAAGTCGCGATTTGGGTTAGTATTCGGTTCAGAGATTTCTTTTAAAGCAATTTCAGCGCGTCCATCAGTTAGTTGATGAACTGCTAAATCACCAAGTGAAATCATTCCAACTAATTTATGATTATTGTCGACAACTGGTAGGCGACGAACTTGTTTATTGGCCATTAAAGAGATTGCTTCCCCAACTTCAGCTGTTTCTATAATTGTATGAACAGGATGGGTCATTATATCTTCCACTTTTGTATTCATAGGGAGAATGTCTGCAAATACACGAACAACAATGTCACGATCAGTTACAATCCCAATAACTTGTGATGATTCATCAATGACCGGAAGTGATCCAATATCATATTTTTTCATTAACCTTGAAGCATTTAAAACCGTTTCATTAGGTGCTAGTGCTTCGATGCCATCTGTCATAAATTGTTTTACTTTCATAAACAGCACTCCTTGTATACAAATTTCATTTCTAGTTTGTACAATCGATAGATCCTTATGCTTGAAATTGTTTAAAATATCAAAGAACGCTATTTATTAACATTTTTTATCACTTACTCTAGGCTTTTTGCATAGGTTATAGAGAGGTGATAAGTTGTGTTACATGTAAATAAAATTAATATTGAAGGTTACGATTTCTTAACTTATGAGGTAGAATTACCTAAAACGACATTATTTATTGTGTCTTATGAAAAAGTAGGATACATTATGTGTGCAGCACTAGATATTGATTTCTTTAATAACTCTGAAAAATTACGAGCTCGAAAAATTATTGCAGGACGTGCAGAGGGAGTTCGTAGTATTGAACAGCTTTTAGAAGCTCCATTAGCTAAAGTAACAGTGGCATGTGATAGGCTAGGAATTAAACCAGGTATGATAGGAAAAGATGCCTTAGTATTGATGGCAAAAAGTTTAGAAAAGTAAGGATATTAAAAGATTATCTCTTTTAGGAGATAATCTTTTTTTATGAAATTAATAAAAGTAAGAAAAAGTATAGATATGTCTGTTATCTTTCAAAATTAGACAAATGAATCATCCATTCTTCGTTATAATAACAATAAAGTGATTGGGCTATGAGTTGAAAAAGTGTAATGCTTTACAGTAACAACAGTTCTTTTCAATCAGATAATGTAGATTATAATTAAAAGGACTAGGTCTAGACTATCACTGTTGTTTACTAAGGGGGAAATGTGAATGTTTGAATTTGAATTAGCACAAGAGAATCGCCAATTATTTAAGAATGAGATTAAAAAGAATTTAGTAAAAAAAGTGAAGCCGTATTGTCAATTTACTGAGATTGATCGATATCTTTTTAGTGAAGGAACACATAAACAACTTTATAAGAAATTTGGTGCTCATGTCGTTCAGAATGAGAATGGAGATTTAGGAACTTATTTTTGTGTGTATGCACCACATGCAAAAGCTGTATCCGTTGTTGGTGATTTTAATAATTGGAATGGAACTCATCATGAAATGATTGGAGATCATGGAATCTGGTCGCTATATATTCCAAAATTAAAATCTGGTGAAACATATAAATATGAAATTACAACTTCATGGGGGGCAAAAATCCTTAAAGCTGATCCATATGCTTTCTATGCTGAGCATCGTCCACATACTGCATCAGTCGTTTATGATATTGAAGATTTTGAATGGACAGATGAGGTTTGGGTGGAATCACGTAAACAATCTAATATCTTTGAACAGCCACTTAACATTTATGAATTACATTTAGGATCATGGCGCCGAGGTGAAGATTTAGTTGAGGCGGAAAACTTCCATAGTTATGCAGAAATTGTTGACGATTTAATTGAGTATGTACTTGAACATAGTTATACGCATATTGAGGTAATGCCACTTTATGAGCATCCATTCGATGGATCATGGGGATATCAAGCAACTGGTTATTATGCAGCAAGTAGCCGTTATGGTGAACCGAAAGATTTAATGATGTTTATTAACCGTTGTCATGAAGCAGGAATTGGTGTAATTATGGATTGGGTTCCAGGTCATTTTTGTCGTGATGCACATGGATTATATCAATTTGACGGTGAACCTGTTTATGAATATCCATTTGCAGATGCCGCAATTTCTGAATGGGGAACAGCAAATTTTGATTTAGCAAAAGGTGAAGTCCGAAGCTTTTTAATTTCAAATGCATTATTTTGGATGAAATATTATCATGTCGATGGTTTTCGTGTCGATGCTGTTGCTAACATGATTTATTGGGGCGGAAATAAAGATCGAGGTGAGAATCATGGAGCCATCGAGTTTTTAAAACGATTAAATACAGCACTCTTTGCTGAAGATGATAAATTATTAATGATTGCTGAAGATTCAACAAGTTATCCATTAGTAACAGCTCCGGTATCAGTGGGAGGATTAGGATTTAGTTATAAATGGAACATGGGATGGATGAATGACACACTAGATTACATTGAGTTAGATAATATATATCGTCCATATCATCATAATTACATCACCTTTGCGATGGCCTATGCTTATAGTGAGAACTTCATTTTACCATTTTCACATGATGAAGTTGTACACGGTAAAAAGTCATTAGTAGATAAAGCACCAGGAGACTATTGGCAAAAGATGGCTCAGTTTAGATTATTGTGCACGTATCAAATGACCTTACCTGGGAAAAAACTTAATTTTATGGCCAATGAGATTGCGCAGTTCCATGAGTGGAAAGATAAAGAACAAGTTGATTGGCATTTATTAAAATATCCTGCGCATGATGCATCGAATCGTTACATTAAAGATTTAAATAAAACATATTTAAATGATGCAGCATTCTGGGAATTAGATCACTCATTTGAAGGATTTGAGTGGATTGATGTTAATAATAATGAGCAAAGTATGTTCTCATATATTCGTAAAGCAAAAAATCCAGATGATTTTGTAGTCGTTGTATTAAACTTTAAACCTGTGGCATATCATCAATATCGAGTAGGTGTTCCAATGGAAGGGGAATATGTAGAGATTTTAAATAGTGATCGTGATTATTATCATGGATCAAATCAATATAATGGTTTACCTTTAAGCTCACAAGAAGGAGTCACTCATGGAAAGCCTTATTTTGTTGAAATGACTATTCCACCTTTTGGAGCGGTTATCTTAAAATATCAAGCCAAACCTTTAAAAGAAGACGTTTTATTAGATGAAAAAGAAGACGTTTTATTAGATGAAAAAGAGGATGTTGAAATTGTATTAGAGGAAGATGTTATAAACATTAACATCGATTAGTTTGAAGAATTAGAGGGGGATGAAGGGATGGCCGTTAACGTTGTTGCTATGATATTAGCGGGAGGAAAAGGAACTCGCTTAAAAGAATTAACCATTCATCGTCCCAAACCTGCTGTTTCATTTGCAGGAAAGTATCGCTTAATTGATTTTGTATTAAGTAATTGTACGAATTCAGGGATTGATCAAGTAGGGGTTTTAACACAGTATGAACCATTAGAGTTAAATAGTTATATTGGAGAAGGTAGTTCATGGGACTTAGATGTACATGGGGCCTCTGTCACAGTGATGGGGCCTTATACCTCTCGTGATTACGGCTTTTTATGGCAAGGTGGAACAGCAGAAGCTGTGATTTTAAATATGCCATTTGTTGAGCAGCATAATCCAGACTATTTATTAGTTTTATCTGCTGATCATATTTATAAGATGGATTATCAAAAATTAATCGATTATCATATTGAGAAAAAATCTGAATTAACGATTTCAACCATTCGTGTGCTAGAAGAAGATACGAATCGATTTGGAATGTTAAAGGTTGATGATCAAAACCGTGTGGTTGAGTTTGAAGAAAAGCCAAAGCAAACGGATAGTCGCTTAGCTTCTATGGGGGTGTATGTGTTCAGTTGGCAAAAGTTTAAGGAGGATATTGCTCATAAATACTATAAGCATCTTTATGATGGGGTTGATTTTGCTCAAGATGTGATTCCTCATTTTATTGATGTTGATTGTGCGGTATATGCCTATGAGTACGAGGGTTATTGGCGCGATGTCGGGACAGTTGAGGGCTACTGGAAAGCACATATGGATTTATTAGATCCTGAAAATGATTTGAATTTACACGATTATAGTTGGCCAATCTTCTCAAAAACTCCTAACTTACCTCCACATCATATTCTAAAAGGTGCAAAAGTTCATAATGCTTGGCTAAATGAAGGAAGTATGATTTTTGGTGAGGTACATAACTCGATTATCGGGCATCGTTGCGTCGTTCAGGAACGTTCGATTGTAGAAAAGAGTGTCATTTTAACGAACGCTTATATTGAACATGATTGTCATATTAGTTATGCCATTATTGGCGATGAAGTTATTATTCCAGCTCATACTGATATTCAAGGGGATGAAAATCATATTATACTAGTGACTAATGATAATTTGGAAGAAATTCTTGAGAATCAAGGTAGGGGGGATGAATAATGAAGAATAAGGCTTTATGTGTGATTGATGGAACGAATACGTCACAATCACTACAAAACTTATTAAATCAACGCTGTGTCGCAGCTTTACCCTTCGCCGGTCGTTATCGTTTAGTTGATTTTGCACTATCGAATGCTGTGCATTCTGGAATTACAAATGTCTCTATTTTCCCAGATGGTGATTATCACTCATTAAGTGATCATATTCGTTCGGGCAAGTTTTGGGGGCTTGATCGTAAGGTCGATGGTCTTTTCTTGTTACCGCCTAAAAAAGAGGTGAGTGCGATTGCGAATACATTGACTTTTGCGAGGATGAGAGAATATATTGAATATTTTCTACGTTCAAGGCAGACGTATGTTGTTATGTATCATGCTAATATTATTACGACCATTCGATTTGAAGAGCTTGTTAAATCTCATATTGAATCGGGAGCCGATGTGACGCAAGTATACTATCGTAATAAGCCTGTGAGTATCTTTGTTTTATCACGTGAGTATTTGATTGAGTTAATTTTAAGGTATGAAATTTCACCATATCAAACAGTAATGGATTTAGTTGAGATGAATGATGGAATTAAAATCAATCGATATGAACATACGTTATATACGCGTACAATAGATTCCATTTTATCTTACTATCGTGCGAATTTAGATATGTTACACTATGAGTACGGCTTTCAAATCTTCTTACTGGAACGTCCTGTTTTAACGAAAACGAAGGATGAATCCCCAACGTTTTATACGAAACAGGCTGATGTCAGTAATTCAATGATCGCAAATGGCTGTCATATTGAGGGGAAGGTTGAAAACTGTATTCTATTTCGTGATGTAACGATTAAGCGCGGGGCAATTGTAAGGAATTCGGTTATTTTACCGAGAACGGTGATTGGTGAAAACAGTATTGTTGAACAAGTTATTACAGATAAGCATGTTTATATTAGTGATGGCGCAAGGTTAAGCGGACAAGAGTATACACCTGTTGTGATTGGAAAAGGACAGCGTGTTATCGGAAATAAAGGGATTAATGTCGTTCAAATTTCAACGGAATGCGTTCCTTTCTATAAAACAGGAGGCTTGGCTGACGTAACATCCGAATTAACGCAGGAGTTAATTAATCAAGGATTAAATGTTGATGTGATTCTCCCGCTGCTTAATTCCTTAGCTGAACGTTATCAAGAAAATTTAAGTCATGAATTCCGTTCTGTTGCGGTGATTAATCAGTTAGAAGTGCCATATGATGTGTACCGCTATTCAAAGGATGGGATTAATTATTACTTCATCTCCTGTGGAGAGTTAACGCGTGAGAAGCTATATGGCTATAGTGATGATTGTCGACGCTATGAATTATATTGTTATTTAACCCTCGATTTTATTGAAAAATGTGGATTGAAATATGACGTGGTTCATTGTCATGATTGGTTGACGGGATTAGTTCCTTATTTTATGAAGTATGTGTTTATGAAGCGAAGCAATTATTTTATGTTTACGAAAACCGTCTTTACGATTCATAACATTCATTATCAAGGAATTTGTGATGTATCAGATTTAGCAATTATCTCGCAGTTTGATTCAATTCCAAATGAAGTGATGTTGTTTGAAAAGGTTAACTTCATGAAGACAGCAATTGTCATCAGTGATGAAGTTACAACAGTTTCTAAAACATACTGTAATGAAATCTGTTATCCATACTTTGCTGAAGGTTTGGATCGCTTTATTGTCGCACGTAAAGATCATCTTCATGGCATTTTAAATGGAGTTAATTATAATTATAATAATCCAGCAACGGATTTGAGTATTTATAAACGTTACTCGGCCAAAAATGTAGAGGTCAAAAAAGAAAATAAATGTCAAATGCAACGCGAGCTTGGACTCCAAGTCGATCCGAATGTACCAGTCATTGGAATGGTTTCGCGTTTAGTTGAACAAAAAGGGTTTGATTTAATTTTAAAAGTTTTTGAAGAGCTCATGTGTGAAAATGTTCAATTTGTATTGTTAGGTGATGGTGATTATAAGTACACTAGCTTCTTTAAAGCAATGGCACAAAAATATCCGACTAAAGTTTCTGTGAATATTGGTTTTTATTCTTATAATTCACAGATGATTTATGCAGGAAGTGATCTGTTTTTAATGCCATCGAGATTTGAACCATGTGGAATTAGTCAGATGATTGCCTTGAAGTATGGAACGATACCAGTTGTTCGTGAAACAGGTGGCTTAAAAGACACGATTATCCCATATAATGAATTTATTCAGTATGGAAATGGATTTGGATTTGCTCATTATAATGCGCATGATATGTTATTTACACTAAAGCGCGCGATTAATTTCTATCATATGCCAGAACATTGGAATAAGCTTGTTCAAAGCGCTATGGCACAAGATTTAAGTTGGAAAAGTTCAACAGAACAGTATATTAACCTCTATCGAAATTTAATAAACGAAGAATAAAGAACCAAAATTTCATTGGTTCTTTTTTTATAGTCTTTAATCATAAATGAGATAAAAAGTTTGGCTCTGTTTTAGATAAATGTTGATGCTTAAAAACATTGATATTAACTACTGTATCTTGAAGTTATCGAACGACGATTTAAGTAAATTAGTATGTTTTAAATAAATATCAACACTCTTTTAAAACAGAGCCAAAAGTTTATTAAACAATAAGAGATTATAGGAAGGAATCATCTCATGGATCTTATTTACTCAATCTATACTTTTTTGAATAGGGCGCAATCTGTATTTGCTTATTGAAAGAGTTAACAGAGGCTCAATAGGGATAACGTTAGATGCTATTTCTATACATAAATCGATCAACTATTTACATGAATTCCGCGTAAGTTGAATTTTTAAAATTTTAGCGATTATTATATAGAAGTAATAGAATTTTTTGCAATTTAAAAAAGTTATAAATTTTTATAGCTCTCTAATTTTCACAACACGAATTCCATCACAAGAAAAAAATACAAGATGGAATGTGAATCTTGTATTTTTTAGTGCTTTATAAAGTTTAATTCAACTGAGTTTAAATTGGGTTAATTTAATTGTTGAAATTTCTTCACCGAACTCTGATTCAACTAATTTTAGGCAGGCGATTAAACAGAGTTCTTTTGACATAAACCTATTTTTTTAGCAAGTGTTCTGTTAAAGATGATGATATTTTATATTTCTAAAGAAGTTATATTAAATTATCGGTTCACTATTTCATAGAGCAAGTCTTTTTAAATCCTTGTGAAGGTGACAAAAAAACAGAAGATTGAGAAGCTAGTGGTTAAATCCAGAGAAAAAAAATGTAAAAAATCCATTGTTTTTATCTACAAAAGGAACGCGTTACATGGGAAACAATGGTTTAATATCGATGATTATCTGCTATAATAAGTTTATGAAATGGAAAAATGTGTAACGTCAGAGGGGTGTTACATATATGGAAGGGAGATATCTTCTTATGGCTAATGTATTTGCTAATAAAGATGTATTCAAAGAAGCGTTTCAAACACGTGTGGAACAAATTTATGGGGTTAAATTCGAAGAAAGTACACCACATCAACGTTATTTCACGCTTGGGACACTTGTTCGTGAGTATATTTCATCAAATTGGATTGAGACAAATGAGGCAATTGCAGAGGGGAAACACAAACAAGTCTATTATTTCTCAATGGAATTTTTGATGGGACGTTTATTAACTAATAATATTATGAACTTAGGCATTCGCTCAGTGATTGAAGCTGGGATGAATGAATTAAATATTGAATTAAATGAATTAGAACGTATTGAGGCTGATGCGGGTCTTGGTAATGGAGGACTTGGACGTTTAGCAGCGTGCTTTATGGATTCGATTGCTTCATTAGGATATCCTGGGCATGGAAATGGGCTTCGCTATCGATATGGTTTCTTTGAACAAAAAATTATTGATGGTTATCAAGTAGAGGTTCCAGATAAATGGTTACAACGTGGCTATGTTTGGGAAGTTCGTAAATCAAATGAATCAGTTGAAGTTCCATTCTATGGACAGGTGACAGTTGAGCACGTTGATGGAAAAGACGTATATAAACATGTTCCAACTGAGTATGTTCGTGCCGTACCTTACGATGTTCCTCTTGTAGGTGACATTTCAAATGGAAATAAGACGGTGAATACGTTACGTTTATGGTCATCAGAACCAACAGAAAATCAATATCCAGATCATCTTTCAGCCGTTGAATACGAAAAAGGTGTTCGTAATATCTCAGAGTTCTTATATCCAGATGATTCAACAACGGAAGGAAAAATTTTGCGTTTAAAACAACAATATTTCTTTGTTGCTGCAGGGGTACGTTGGGCAGTTCGTCAACACAAAGAAACTTATGGGACGCTTGATAATTTCCATGAAAAAAACGTGTTACATATCAACGATACACACCCAGCGTTAATCGTTCCTGAATTAATGCGTATTTTAATTGATGAAGAAGGTTATGGTTGGGATGAAGCATGGGAGATTACGCAACATTCATGTGCTTACACGAACCACACAATTTTAGCTGAAGCGCTTGAAAAATGGCCAGTTCGTTTATTCCAACCGTTATTACCACGCATCTATATGATTACAGAAGAAATTAATCGTCGCTACTGTTTACAATTATTAGAGCTTTATCCAAATCAACCACAAAAGGTTGCAGAGTTAGCGATTATCGGTTATGATCAAGTTCGTATGGCTCACTTAGCAATTGTTGGGTCATTTAGTATCAATGGAGTAGCACAATTACATACAGATATCTTGACACATATTGAAATGAAAGATTTCTATGATATGTATCCAGACCGATTCAATAATAAAACAAACGGAATTACACATCGTCGCTGGTTATTACATTGTAATCCGGAATTAACAACTATTTTAGATCAGGAAATTGGAACAGGATATCATACAAATACATTTGAACTAGCGAAGTTAGAGGAAAAAGTTAAAGATAAAGCAGTTCAAGAAGCTATTACGAAAATGAAATATGCACGTAAAAAAGCATTAGCAGAACGTATTGAACGTGAACAAGGAGTTAAATTAGATCCAAATTCTATTTTTGACATTCAAGTAAAGCGTCTTCATGCGTATAAGCGTCAGCTATTAAATGCGATGCATATCATGTATTTATATAATCGTTTAAAAGAAGATGAAGTATTTAAAGCGAACTTCCATCCTCAATCATTTATTTTTGGTGCAAAAGCAGCTTCAGGGTATTATTTTGCAAAGAAAGTTATTAAGTTAATTAATTCAATTGCCGAAAAAGTAAATAATGATCCAGATACATGTGACTTATTAAAAGTAGTCTTTGTAGAAAACTATAATGTGACATATGCAGAGTTAATTATGCCAGCTGCCGATTTATCGGAACAAATCTCAACGGCTTCAAAAGAGGCTTCTGGAACAGGAAATATGAAATTTATGATGAATGGAGCTCTTACAATCGGAACAATGGATGGAGCGAACGTCGAAATTCATGAATTAGTTGGAGATGACAATAGCTTTATCTTTGGTTTAACTGCAGATGAAGTAAATGACTATTATCAAAATGGTGGCTATAATCCATGGGATCTTTATAACTCAGACTCACGCATTCGTCGTGTGCTAGATCAATTAGTAAATGGATTCTTAACACCAGATACAGAAGAGTTCCGTGATATCTTTAATGCAGTCACACATAACGGAGATGAATACTTCGTATTAAAAGATTTCGATGCTTATGTTCGTGCTCAAGAAGCTGCAAATCAAACATATAAAAATCGTAAAAAATGGATTGAAATGTCAATGATTAATATTGCACGTTCTGGTAAATTCTCATCAGATCGTACAATTGAAGAATATGCAGACCAAATTTGGCATTTAGAAAAATTAAAGTTTTAATAAATATCAATAGAAGCAACTCTTTTTAGGGTTGCTTTTTTGATGTGCTAGTATCTTTTTAAGGAACTAAAAAAGATACCCTCAAACGAGAGTATCTCTAAATAGATTTAGCCAATAATTGATTCGTATAAGTTTGATTTGGCTGCAAAGTATTTTGTTGAGGCATCAGCATAAGCTTTGTATGTTTCCTCAAGTGTTGAGAAGTCATTGTTTAATCCGTTGAAGTATTGTATAGCCTCACTCGGTTTTTTTGTGTAAAACATCTCTTCTGTTTTAGATAGCTTTGAGTTTAATGCTTCAATTTGTTTATGTAAAAGTGATAATTCATTTAGACGAGTTGTTTCTAATTCAATAGCTTCATCTGCTAATTTTTTTTGCTCAGCTGATAATTTGGAAGTAGTATTTTCTAACTTATTAGTTAAATCCATATTTATTAAGTCTGTTAGCTGTGACTGTAATAGTTGAGTATTTTGATAAGCTATATTGAATTGTTCAAAGGTAGTTGTTACATCTGTTTCTTCTGTGTAAGTTTCTCCAATTGTAATTAAGTTCTGCACAGATGATTGTAATTCATTTAAATTTTGTGCCATTGATTGAGTATTTACTTCAATATTTTGTTCAATTTTTGTATCAATATTACTTAAGGCTGTATAGGTTCTTGTTTCAGGAACCTGATATGAAAAGGCAGCCATTAATCCAATCACTAAAATAGCAAGTAAAATAACGATTGATAATGCTTTTTTCATGATGGGTACCTCCTAAATTTCATCACTATGGAAGAAGTTTCGAGTAAAGTGTTGCTCTGGATTATAAGGTAAGAATTCATACCCTAAACTTTGATAATATTCAATAACACGTGGTAAAACTTCTAATGTTGAATTTTTTTCATGGAATAAGACAACTAAGTTGGTTGCATCTTTTCTTAGCTCTGTATAGTGTTGAACATTTTCAAAGACTTGGTTGGCATCAGTATATTTCCAATCAAGAGAATCAACGTCCCAATCCCAACATTTAAATCCTGCTTCATTTAAATCTTTAATATGTTCAGGTTTGAAAGTGCCTCCTCCAGTTCCATAAGGTGCACGACATAATTCACTTTTGAATCCACCAGTTATTTCTTCAATTAAAGCTTGCTCTTCTTTTAATTCAGCAACAAAGTTAGCAGGTCCATTCTCACCATATAAGTGATTGTAGTTATGAGTCATTGTATGCATTCCAATGTAATGACCTGAGTCCTTCATACGTTGTAATAATTCTTTTGAGTTAGCGTTATTACTTATAGAGGTTCCTAACACAAAGAATGTTCCTTTAACATTATACTGGTCTAAAAGATCCATTATTTTTGAAGCGTTATTAGATGGCCCATCATCAAATGTTAAATAGACAAATTTAGCTTCTTGATTGTGCCAGCGTTTAATTGGTGTTGTTTTTTCAAATGTTAATTGTTCAACAGGCTGTTCATTGTAAGTTAAATGTCTGCGTTGTTGCGAGAGGTTGGCAAAAAGTCCTCCTACAATGATCGCAACGATTACCAAACTAAATACGATATAAAATAATGGTGATGGTTGCTTTTTAGTTGAGTAGTAGCTTCGATTATAGTTTCCCATAAATAATCTCCTTTTCATTTAATGTATGTCTAATTGTTCATTATTTTCTAATATAATTAGATCTTCCTTCACTGGAAGGCATTTTTTAAGATAATGAATAAGCTCTTGTTTGGTTTTAAATTTAATTAATTGATATGGATAAATTGGGGCATATTTTTCTAAATAGTATAAATCAGTAGCTGTATAAAATAAAAGTCCTGATTGTTCAATATAAACTTGGTTATGACTTTTATCATATATGAAAAGATTGATTAACGATAATTGTTCAGGTGGATGAAAAGATAGTGTTCGGCTTTTCCAAGTCTTTTTAATTTCATTAATCATTTGTTGTTGATCACTGTCAGAGACTTCAATAGGAGCATAAAGGGCTGTAAAGAGTTTGAATTGATCTGAAGATAAAGTAGCATATGGATTAGTTTCTATCAGATCTAAATCAAAACTAGAGATGTTAAATATTGAATCTGATTGAAGTTTTAAATAATGATTAAATAGGCGAAAGGACAAAAGTTTAGAATCCAAATCATAATAAGGTAAGTTGTTTTCATACCAGGTATCCATCAACTCTTTAGCTGGATACTCAATTTTAGAAGTACTCATCTTTGTTTTAATGAGTTGATCTTTCTTCATCATATTATTGTAATCAGAAATAGTATTCCAAAATAGTGTTAAATCCTTTTGAGGAATCGTTTTGGGAATGAGAGTTTCTAATAGTTGTTTTGATTGTTGATCGTCAAGATTAGAGTAGGTATAGGTGTCTTTTTTTACAAGGTAACCCCCTATGAGAATAAGAGTTAATAGCCAAAAGATTATTAGTTTACGTTTCATTTAAGTTCATCTCCATCGGTAGATTGATGATGAATTCAGGATAGCCCATATATCCTGGGGCGATTTCATAACGATCAAAAGAAATAACAACTTGTCCTTGTTCATTAATATAAAATTTTTCTTCATTTTCAAGAACTTCAAAAATATTAATCTCATCAAAGAAGAGCATATTTCCATCTTCTTTCTTTTTAGATTCAATTTGTTTATAGATTTCAGTTCCTACTTTTGTTAAATAATCAGGACCAAATAATGTCCGAAGTGTGATGTGACCTCCAGTTTGTAAATCAACGTTGTAGTAGTATTGTTCTTTATCAACTGTAGAGTAAGGAATATTCTCATACTTTTTAATGATAAATGATAGATATCGATCATTATAGAACGTTGTTTGATAGTCAACCTCAACTAATAATGGTTCGATTTGAGACGGCTTGTATCCTGCTTGAATGTAAGTATCATAAAGTTCTTTAGCTAACTGTTCTGATTTAGAGACGCTGAAATCAATTTGTTTTTTTATTTCATAATTGATTCGATCTTCGAGTTCATTATTTCCTGTATTTTCAAGAACAGGGATCCTAACATAAATATTTTTCATCTCATCCATTGTTTGATAGTTTCTAAAGGTTAAGACTTTAACGATCTGAGTTAAGAGTGGAATATCTGATAAGTTGCTAGCTAACACAGGGGAGGTGTTTAAAAGAATCACAAAGACAGTAGTCATTGCAAGGGTTAGAGGAACAAGAAGTTTAAAGAAATGTCTTGTTGATCGAGGTGGAGAAGTTTCATTAACGGTTTGTTGGATGATTTCACTTAAGTTATCAGGAACTTCAATCTGGTCATATATTTTTTTCGTATTTTTAAGCTTATTCATAAGGGTCAATCTCCTTATAATTGAGTTTTAATAGTTTTAATGCTTGGTAAAGTCTTGATTTAACCGTACTTAAGTTAGTATTTGTAATAGTTGAGATTTCTTCAAGAGTCATTTCTTCATAAAACCTTAAAATGATAATTGTTTTTAGTTTATCGGGTAATTTATTGACTTCTTGGTATAAATTTAATTCATCCAAGTTGTATAAATCAGAGTGTGGAATCTGTTCAATTTCTGATGAAAAAGTGAGTAGTTGCTTATTCGTTCGAAGATAAGTCAGACTTTCATTAACGAGAATGCGATAAAACCATGTTTTAAGAAATTGAATATCTCTTAAAGATTGATATTTAGTTAAAGCTTTATAGATAGCATTTTGAACAGCATCAAGCGCTGCTTGTTCTTCACGCGTATAACTATATGCAAATCGATAAAAGTGCTCTTGATTTGTTGTTACAAACGTAACAAGCTGTTCATAAATATCTTCCTTGTTATTTATTTTGAACACAACTGTGAATCTCCTTCCAACCTCATCCTGTTAATTTAGTTATCTTTAACAGTCCTCCATTTATTAGACGTATATTTGTCTAAAAAAGTTTAAATAAAATAAAAAAAATGTTCTTTTTTAGCTTATTTTATGTAATTAAAGCAAAAATAATAGTTAAAGGAGCGGTATTAATGGAAAAACGCTGTGAATTATGCGAACGTAGTGATATCAAATTAACCAAACATCATTTAATTCCAAGAGAAGAAGGTGGAACAGAAAAAGATATTGTCATGATTTGTTCAGATTGTCATCGGCAAATCCATGCTTCGTACTCAAATCAAGAGTTAGCACTTCGATTATTTTCTATTGAAGCGTTAAAAAGCGACGAAAAATTAAAAAAGTTTATTCGATTTATAAAGAAGCAACCTGCATCAAAACGGATATCTATTGCCAAGTCTAGAGATAGAAAGTGTAAATAATTGATAATTGATTTATTAAGGGCATAAGATAGTATTTATAAGCCATTAAAAGAGGGAAGATTAAAAAGTTGAATTTCATATTTCAGTTTGTAGTTTGATGGTGTTGTAAAAAGAAGAGTTTGTTTCAAGGTTAGTATTGCAAAGTATGAACTATATGTTAGGGGGATGTATCGTGGAAGTATAAATCTCATTCATTTTTTTCTAGAGTGCGGTCATTCAGTTTATAAAAGTTCTAATAGGTGAAGCAATGAAGGAGGTAGCAGTTTAGGAGCCAAGTGAGTATGGAATGTTAAGGATAAAATCTTAATTTAGATAGTTTCATTTTAAATTGTGCTCCTAGACGAGTACATACTGGTGAGGAATAGATAGATTTGAACGAGTGTATAATCACTTAACAGAGGTGTTAACAGCATCAGCTATATAAAAAAAGACTGCGAGTCTTTGCAGTCTTTAGTATGATAGTTGATAAATTAAGAAGCGTTCTCGGTGATCACGTTTGTAGTTAGGTAAAGTGATTTCTTGTTTCAGTGTAAATGCGGTACGATGTTCAAGGAAGTATTGATATTCATCTGAAGCATAATAAAGAATTAGTTCAACTTCTCGAGGCGTATTTTCTAGTGAGATTAAAATATTTTCCACGATCTTTCTAAAAATTTGAATGGAGAATGGATTAAAGAAATAGAATTTGTTATCTGTTGGTTGAATGAGGTAGTCTTCAGCTAAACAGCAATAAAAATCAATGCAATCTTTTGGGCGACGATGTTTTTTTAGATAGTTATCTTTATTTCGCATTGCATCCTCATAAAAGGTTTCGTTTAATTCTATTCCTATGACATGCGCATGAAAATAATGTTGGATATAGAAGTTTAAACGTCCTTTTCCACACCCGTAATCAACGACATGGTCGGTTGATTTGAGCTGATATTGTTCAAATAAATAATTTAGCATCTCATAAGGGGTTGGTTCATATCTGTGATAAAGATGAGAGGTATGATATTTATCAACACCACTTGTTTCAATATTTAATAATGTTTCATAATCTTTTTCATTCATTTCATTTATCCTCATTTATTGTGATGATTTAATTGTATGAGTTTATCCAAAAAGTTTCAAGAGAATATGTGTGGATAACTCATAAAAAGGAGAGATTTAATTGAATAAGTCTAATAATAGAGTTCAGATTAAAAGCTCTAGCTTTGAGGAGTTAGGCTATGTCAAAAAGCTTTGAGCAGACGAAGAGACGATGCGTGATGTTGGTGGAATCATTGAATTTGTACCCGAGCGTCATCAAAGTTGGTATGAACGTATGGTGAAAACTAGGTGATGGCTGTAATGTCTATTGTTTGGTTTATAACGAAAATCAGAGGCCCGTTGGTGAGATTAGTTTTCATTGTTATGATGAAAATGAAAAAAGTGCCTCGTTTAATATTAAGATACAAGCTCGTTATCGAGGGAAAGGATATGCTAAAGCCACAATGGATTTAATGCTTGGTTATTATTTTAATGAGTTTGGTGGCGAAGTCATGATCGATGAGGTCATAAATGAACGTGGGATTCGCGTCCTTATGAGTTATGGTTTTGAGAAGGTAGATAAAACTGAAGTTGGAATATTGTTAAGATTAACAAAAGACAAGTTTAATCAAATTCAAAAGAGTGACTAAATGTTACTCTTTTTTATGATGACATTGACGTTTGATGAATATCTTTTATATAATAGAAAGCTGTATGTAATTTTTATAAAAGTGAGGTTATCGATGAAAAATTTAAGGCAAGAGTGGTTAGGGAATACAAAAGGTGATATTTTAGCAGGAATTGTTGTGTTTATGGCGTTAATCCCAGAAGTGATGGGCTTTATGATTGTAGCAGGTGTTGACCCGATGGTTGGGGTCTATGCAACGTTTTGCATGACGATGATTACGGCTATTTTTGGAGGTCGTCCAGGGTTAATCTCAGCTGCAGCGGGAGCTATGGCATTAGTTTTAGCAAATTTAGTTCGTGATTATGGGATTGAATATATGTTTGCAGCAACTATTTTAACGGGGATTTTACAAGTTATTTTTGGATATTTAAAAATCGGGAATTTACTAAAGTTTATTCCTAAACCAGTGATGCATGGATTTGTGAATTCACTTGGAATTATGATGTTTATTTCGCAGTTAGAACATTTCCAAGGAAATTCTATCTTATTGCTACTAGGTGCAATTGGAATTGCGATTATTTATCTGTTCCCTAAAGTAACAAAGAAAATTCCATCTCCAATTGTGGCGATTACAGTTGTTACAACAATTGTGCTTACATTTAAAATAGATATTAAAACGTTAGGAGATATGGGGCGATTAACACGTGAATTACCAAAGTTCATGATTCCTAATGTTCCATTTAATTTAGAGACGTTATCAATTATTTTTCCCTATGCGATTTCGTTATCCATTGTAGGGATTGTAGAGTCATTATTAACAGCGCAGTTAATTGATGAAATCACTGAAACGTCAAGTCATAAAAATAAAGAAACAGTGGCACAAGGACTTGCTAATGTAGTGTCAGGATTCTTTGGTGGGATTGCTGGTTGTGGTATGATTGGTCAATCAATGGTGAACTTGAATTATGGTGGACGCGGGCGTTTAGCGAGTGCAGTCGCAGGATCATTAATGTTAGGCTCAATGATCTTATTTAGTCGATTTGTGATTAAAGTTCCTGTTGTTTCATTAGCGGCAGTGATGGTGGTTGTTTCATTGACCACGATTAATTGGCAATCGTTCAAGCGAATGCATAAAGTTCCATTAACCGACAATGTAGTGATGTTAACAACAGTAGGGATTGTGGTAATAACACATAACTTAGCTTATGGAGTTGTGGCAGGAACGTTATTAAGTGCTATTTTCTTAGGAATCAAAAGTTCAAAAGTACAAGTAATTAAAGTGGATCATACTTATATGGTTAGTGGACAATTATCATTTGCCTCTGCTTCCGACTTTATCGCTGCTTTTGATTATCAAGATGAAGACAAGACAATAACGATTGATTTTACAAATGCTCGTCTTTGGGATGAGTCAGCAGTTGATGCTATTGATAAGGTTATGCTTCGCTTAGACAAAAATGGTATTGAAGCAACATTAAGCGGATTAAGTCCAAGTTGTAAAACATTAGTGGATAAATGTGCACTTCATAATAAAACAGATGAATTAAAAACAGTCTCAGGCCATTAAAAAGAGCGGTAAAACGCTCTTTTAATTTGTCAAAAAACATGATAATTCGATATAATAAAGCTAAGTTTAGATGAAGGATGAGGCAATATGATAGGTGCAGGAGAAATTCGGGTGAAACTAAAGCGTAACCCAAAACAGTTATATGAACATCAAGTAGAGGCATTAGAGGTATTAAAACAGATAGATCAGCACGAGTCATTTAAATCAGTCTTAGTGATTCCAACAGGTGGAGGAAAAACATTAACTGCTTGTTGGTGGTTATTAAATGGTGCACTGAATAATAAGAAGAAAGTTTTATGGTTAGCACATCGACAACTTTTATTAGAACAGGCGGCTAAGACTTTTGAGCTAAATGCTTATGCAGATGTGATGACTAATCGATGGGGATTTAACTATCGAATTATTTCTGGTACTCATCAGTCAACTCAAATGATTGAACGTACCGATAATTTATTAATTGTCAGTAAGGATAGCTTAGCTAAGCGTGTGAAGAGTTTAGATTGTTGGTTAAAAGGTGAAAAAGAATTATATATCATTGTAGATGAAGCTCATCATGCGAGTGCGCCAACTTATGAGAAGATTTTAAATCATCTTCAGACTAAAGTTCCAAATATAAAATTACTTGGGTTAACGGCAACCCCTTTCCGAAGTGATGCTCGTCATCTAAGTGAAGTGTTTCCAGATGATATTGCCTATAAAATTGATTTAACAGATTTAATTAAACGAGGGATTTTATCGCTTCCTCATTTTGAAGAATGTCAAACAGATTTAGTTTTAGAATTAACGAAAGAAGAACAAAAAAAGTTAGAGCTTGAAGATTGGATTCCATCTGATATTGCTATTAAAATGGCGAAGCATAAACTGAGAAATGCTATGATTGTGAGGAAATACGATTATAAAAAATATGGACAAACCATTGTTTTTGCTATTAATCGAGTCCATGCCTTAGTTTTAAAGTCATTATTTGAAAAATCAGGTGTGAAATGTGGGGTTATTATTTCCCGGGAAACTGATGATATTTTGGAAATGAAACAATTTGGTGCAGAAAATGAGGCTGTTATTACGGCTTACCAATGTGGGGAAATCAATATATTAATTAATGTCAATATTTTAACGGAAGGGGTAGACCTTCCTCAAACTCGTTCTGTTTTTTTAACCCGCCCAACGACTTCAGCAACATTAATGACCCAAATGATTGGTCGGGCTTTACGCGGAAGTAAAGCAGGTGGAACTAATGAAGCCTATATTGTCAGCTTTATTGATGATTGGCAAGATAAGATTACTTGGGTGAATGCAAAGACATTGATGAATGAACAGAAAGAGTTACGAGAAGGAGAGTTGAGTGATCGGGTCGAAAAGATTTATGAGCAGATCTCATTTGCTAAATTAGAGGAATATATTCATTTATTAGATGCAAGTATTGATACAACTCAATTCGAGTCGATTCCGTTCATTAAACGAATCCCATTAGGAATGTATGCTTTTACGTTTGTTGATCGAGGGATTGAACGGAGTCATCAAATTTTAATATACGATAGTACGAAGCGTCGCTACGATCATTTGATTGAACAGTTACCACAGTTTTTTAATTATCATCAAATTAAAGGTGAGATTACTTCACCTCATTTATTACAAAAGTTAAGTGATATTTGTGCACGACGTTGCTTTTTAGGTGAGTTCATTCCCGCCTATGATGAACGTGATGTTAAAGCCTTGCTTCAATATTTTAGTGTTCATCAAGAAGCGCCACCATTTATTCCATTTGAACAATTAGATCGTGAGCGTGTGGATTTATCGAAGGTGGCTCAAACTATTATTGACGAGCATTTGACGCGTTCAGAGCAACGTGCTTATATCGATCAGTTGTGGAATAGCCCAGAGTCTTTATTCTCTATTTATTTTCATAAAAAAGTATTTTTTATGCGACAACTAAATATTGAATTGAGAAAATTAGTGGAGGGAGAGACACGTGGAGTTAGTTAATGTCTATGATATTGCAACATTTTTATCTGTTATTGACGTTTCATATATAAGAGAACGACAAATCATTAGTGAATTATATCGGGATTTACAATATGAAGGATCTTTGAATGAGTTTATGTTAAACGTTGATGAGCAATTAGAACAATTAGACGTTCAAGTGATGAAAGAGATTGATGAATTACAATCACAAATGAAAAAAAATCTAATTAGTTGTCACTTTGAAAAAGATATGGCGCACTATTTGAAAGTTATGAAACTTAGGATGCAATATACTGAGGCTGACTATGTGAAAATCAAGCTACGCACTCTTTTAAAGCAATTAGGTTATAAGCGCCGTAGTGATAAATTAGTAGCGGAACTAAATAAGATGTTTCAACAATTAGGTTTAATGGTTTATAAAAAAGGGGGGATTTTAGGTGATTTATCTGAATTAGCATTAGATGAATTTATGACTATTCGATTAAGGAGTGAATAAGATGATTAAAAAGCAGATTCAATCATATGTTCCGATGAATGAGCAAGAAGTACAGGATCAAAAAGTGATATTAAATTATATCAAATTATTTGAGCATAATATTTTAACAAGAGAAAATGAATTTGCACATCTGACAAGTTCAGGATTTATTTTAAATGAGGCAAGAGATAAAGTTTTAATGATTTATCATAATTTATATAATAGTTGGGCTTGGACAGGTGGGCATGCTGATGGTGAGGCAGATTTATTAGCAGTGGCAATAAAAGAAGCTAAAGAGGAAACAGGGGTTACAAATATTCGTCCATTAAGTACAGAAATCATGTCATTAGATATTTTACCGGTTTGGGGTCATATGAAGAAAGGGAAGTATGTAAGTTCTCATCAACATTTAAATGTTTCTTATTTATTAGTTGGAAGTGAGGAAGATGTATTACGTATTAAAGAAGATGAGAATAGTAATGTCGGTTGGATTCCAGTTAATGAAATTGAAACATACTGTCAGGAACCACAAATGATCCCTATTTATCAAAAGTTACTACAACGTGCAACAGTTCTATAAAAAGTTGATAAAAGAAAAGTCTTAGAAAGTATTTTTTCTGAGACTTTTTTATTTATGTAAAGGGGCAGTTTTATTTTCAAAAATGTTCTTTTTGTGTTCTATGTAAAAATAGTGGTGAAAATGTTGATTTTTGTATAGAATTTGGATATAATGCTTTCGTAAGTAAAAAGTACTAAAATTATCCAAATTTAAGGATGAGATTTTAGCGAAAAAATTCAATGGCCATATTGAATAGGAGGGCATGAAAGTGAAAAAATTAGCAGCATCATGTGCAGTATTATTTGGACTATCATCAATGGTAGCTTGTTCAAATCCAAATGAAAATCAAAACGAACAAGAAAACAAAGATTTATTGACTTCAATTGAAAATCCAGTTGAAATCGAATTCTGGCATGCTATGTCAGGACCAAACGAAGCAGCAGTTAATCAATTAGTTGAAGATTTTAATGCGACAGTTGGTCAAGAAAAAGGAATCACAGTTAAGCCTATCTATCAAGGGGCTTATAATGACTTAAAATCAAAGGTAACAGCGGCAATTAAAGCAAAAACAGCACCAGCTATTTCTCAAGCATATCCTGACTGGGTAGCAGAGTATTTACAATCTGGAGCGGTTGTTGAATTAGATAATTATATTTTCCATGAAGAAGTAGGGATTGAAAACTTTGATGATATCGCTGAAGCATATCGTAAAGAAAATAGCCAATACGAAGGGAACAAATTTTACTCTTTACCATTTAATAAATCAACAGAAGTTTTATACTACAATAAAACATTCTTCGAAGAGCACAATTTAACAGTGCCAACAACTTGGGCAGAAATGGAAGAAGTTTCTAAACAAATCACAGAAATTACTGGAAAGCCTTCATTCGGATTCGATTCAGCAGAAAATGCCTTCATTACATTAGTTAAACAGTTTGGTGGAGAATATACAACATCTAAAGGTGAAGTATTATTCGGTGAATCTGATGCAGCTGTTGAAATGTTAGAAATGATTAAACGTAATACTGATGCTGGATACTGGCGTTTACCAGGTGAAGATAAATACATGTCTGGGCCATTCACAAGTGGTTTAGTTCAAATGTTTGTTGGATCAACTTCAGGGGCTTCACATGTAATCAACGGATTATCAGGGGCTGAGAATGCATTTGAGTGGTCAGCTGCTCCAATTCCACAACAAAGTGAAGATACTAAAGCAGTTATCCAACAAGGAACAAACGTTGTTGTTATGAAACAAGGGAATACAACAGATGAGCAAGTATATGCTGCTTATGAATTTGCAAAATTCTTAGGAACATACGATGCTAACCTTTACTGGACAATGAATACAGGATATTTACCGATTCGTCAAACAGTTGTTGACTCAGAAGAATATCAAAACTACATTGTTGAGTCAGGAGATATGACAAAAGAAGCTGGACCTGCACAATCAGACTACTACTTCTATGATGTTGTTTTCACAAATGATGACTTCACATCATACAATGTGCGTACAGCTGCTGGGGTTGCAGTTGAAAATGTTGTATTAAATGGTATGGAACCAGCAAAAGCAGTAGAAGAGGCTTTAAGATCATTAAATTTAAAATAATCTTTTAATTGGGATAGTCTTGATGACTATCTCTTTTTTATTTTGATTAATACCATTTTGTTTTTTGTCGAACTTTGTTATAATATTAAAAAGTAAATAGATGAGGAGTTAGATGTTATGTTAGTGGATTTACATATGCATTCTTATTATTCAGATGGATCATTTTCTCCATGTGAAGTGGTTGAATTAGCGAAGCAAAAAGGATTGGGATTTATTTCGATTACAGATCACAATACGATTGAAGCACACGAAGAGTTTGAGTTAGCTTGTCAACAACTTGGCATGAAATATGTACTTGGTGTTGAGTTAGATTGTGTATTTGGGGAACGATCAGTACATTTATTAGCCTATGATTTTAAAGTAAATGAAGAATTTGCTGCTATTATTAAAAAATCACGTCATCAATTAGATCAAATGGGTGTTGATTTGATTAAGATTATGGAAAAAGAATATGATCATATTTCATTAGCTGATTATGAAGGTTATACATATGATCGCCGTTTAGGGGGATTTAAAGGTATTCATTATTTACATGATCGTGGATTTACTGAAAATGTGATGGATGGATTAAAAATTTATCGTGATTATGAAGTTTTTTATAGTAACTATGACTTCCCAACGGTAGAAGAAGCGATTAAACACATTCATATATGTGGAGGAAAAGCAGTTCTAGCACATCCAGGTAAGTATTATCGTAATAGTACGATGGAAGAGGTTATTACTGATTTTGAGAAGTTATTAGCAAGTGAGATTGATGGGATTGAATGTTACTATCCGATTCATAGTGAGGAATTAACGGCTTGTTGTGTGAATTTCTGTGAAGAGCATGATTTGATGATTACGGTTGGGTGTGACTGTCATGGAGAGATGAGTAAAAAAGAAAACGAGTATATCATGGGATGCATTAAAAAAGATGAAACAGAATTAAAACTTAAATTTTAATTCTAAAAAAGCGAAGTTGAACTTCGCTTTTTTAGAATGTAACCGGTATCTCAACATGTGTAACCGTTAACAGTGTATATTACATGTATTGAATGTATGCGCTTTAGGTGGTATATTACCTAATGTGAACAGCTAATAAAATATGGGGGGCATAGAAATGAAAAAATTATTATCAATCGGATTAGTTGCGTCATTATCATTAACAGGTCTTGTAGCATGTGGAAATGATGGGAATACAAATACACCATCGTCAACATCTGATGCTGGAGAACAGGGTGGACAAACAGGAAGCTCAGAATCAACAGCAAATGGAGACAAAGTTGAAATTAAATTATGGTTAGATGATGATGATTTTGCAGCAGCTATTGAGCCAGCAATCGAAGAAGCACTGCCTAACATTGATATTATTTATGAAAAAGTTGGGTCTGTAGATGCTCGTAAAAAGCTTGCGTTAGATGGTCCAGCTGGATTTGGGGCAGATCTATTTATTCAGCCACATGATGGAATGAGTGATTCTATTCAATCACAAATTTTATTACCATTAGGATCTGAGATTGGAGCAAATATTGAAGAGCGCTTTTTAGAAGGATCAGTTGGAACAGTTAAATCAGGAGATAATTATTATGGTATTCCACTAGCAACTGAATCAATTGCATTATTCTATAATAAAACATTATTAGAGGAAAACGGATTTGAAGTCGCTACGACATTTGAAGAGTTAATTGAACAAGCTAAACAATATAATGATGCCGCAGCAAATAAATTCTTATTCCGTTTTGATGCTGGTAACTCATATACAATGCATCCATTTTTAACGTCTGCAGGATTTGAACTATATGGACCAAATCATGACGATGCTTCACAAGTAAACTTAAACACACCAGAAGTAGTGAAAGGATTAACATTCTATCAATCATTAAAAGAAATTTTACCTGTCCCATATGCCGATTTAAATTGGGATTCAATTGAAGTTGAATTTGCTAAAGGTAATGTTCCTTATATTATTACTGGACCTTGGTCAATTGCTGAAGTTCGTAACCAAAATACAGGATTTGAATGGGGAGTTACAACAATTCCAACTATCAATGGTGTACAACCTGAAACATTCTCTGGAAACATCATTGCTTGTATTAGTGCCTATACACAACACGTAGCTGAATCTAAACAAGTTCTTGAATTCTTAGCATCAGAAGAAGGATTAAAAATTCTTTATGATGTAAAAGGAAGTATTCCAGCATTAAAAGATAATTCAGTTATTGAAGGTGTTTTAGAAGATCCATATGTTTCAGGAATTTTAGCACAAGCAGAATTCTCTCAACCAATGCCAATCTTACCAGAAATGTCAAGTTACTGGGGACCAGTTGAAACAATGTATCGTTCAGTATGGGAAGGATTAGCAACTCCAGAACAAGCAGCAGAAAAAGCATTAGCAGATTATAATGCTGCATTAGAATTAGCACAATAACACACACATTAAAAGGGTTATCTCATTATAAATTGAGATAGCCTTTTTTTATAAGTTTACGTCATCTTCTGTGAGTTCGTATGTTTTTTCATTGATTGGTGGTAATGCTTCAATGAGACTTTCTTTCTCAAAGCGAGAC
This sequence comes from Turicibacter sp. T129, assembly GCF_025594975.1. Taxonomy (NCBI): domain Bacteria; kingdom Bacillati; phylum Bacillota; class Erysipelotrichia; order Erysipelotrichales; family Turicibacteraceae; genus Turicibacter; species Turicibacter sp. T129. The sequence continues at coordinate 91,632 of NZ_JAMQUU010000018.1, forward strand.
AAAAGTTTGTAAAGTATTTCTGCACCAACTATCAGTTAACTCTTAAATATCCCCCATAATTGTGTAACCATGACGAGTCGAAAATATAGTATATTCATTCAGTTAGTATCCTTAAAGATGGTCTAGCTACCTATTTTCTCTTTATATCGAATATTTATATATCTAATATCAACACAAAATGATTGGTTATAATGGCAAATAAAAAGTGTCGATATTAGGAAGAAATCATATGATTATAAAGAGTATAGATTTTATGAAAAGAGGTTTTAAGATGGATGGATTTATTTCTGAAGAAACCAAAGCAAAGCTAAAAGGGAGTAAGACAGAACAAAATTTAAAAGATGCTTTTGCTGGACAATCGATGGCACAGACTAAATATCGAATGTTTTCAGATGTGGCTAAAGAAGAAGGGTATGAACAAATCTCTGAAATCTTTATGAAGACAGCAGGAAATGAAAAGGAACATGCAGAAGTATGGTATAAAATTTTGCATGATGGCTTAGGTGATACATTAGCTAATTTAAAAGATGCTGTCAGTGGAGAAACTCATGAACATACGAGTATGTACCCTGATTATGCAAAGATTGCTAAAGAAGAAGGATTTGATGACATAGCAAAATTATTCGAACAAGCTGCTAAAATTGAGAGAAGTCATCAAATGAGATATGGAGAATTAGAAAAAAACATAGAGGAAGACAGAGTATTTAAAAAAGATCAGCCAGTCGTTTGGGAGTGTCGTAATTGTGGGAATCGAGTATATGTGAAAGAAGCGCCTGAACGTTGTCCATTCTGTGGCTATCCGCAAGGATTTTTCGAGTTGCCTTGTCATAATTATTAAGAAGCAGATAAGATACCTTATCTGTTTTTTTATCAAATATTTGGATTTATTTCCAATAAACAGGAATATTTTGGTATAATGTTTGATGGATGAAAGAGGTGGAGAGAGTGAAGAAAATTGGATATGTAATTGATGAGGCAATTGGCTATTTCACACCAGATATTTCCCGAATTAATCATCTTTTTAAGGTATATAGTTATGCCAAAACGATTGGGGAAATGGAAAATCTAGATGAAAAAATGCAAGAGATATTAGAAGTAACAGCTGTTCTTCATGATATTGGAATCAAGGTAAGTGAAGAGAAGTATCAATCTAGCGCAGGCTGTTATCAGGAAATTGAAGGGCCAGGGATTGCAAGAAAAATACTAGAACAATTAGGATATGATGAAGTTTTTATTGAACGTGTTTGCTACATAATTGCACATCATCATACATATCATGAGATTGATGGATTAGATTTTCAAATCTTAGTTGAAGCGGATTTTTTAGTTAATATTGATGAAGATCAAATGAGTAAGGAAGCAATTCAATCAATTAAAGAGAAAATTTTTAAAACCCGCACAGGAATTAATTATATAAATTATTTATATTTATGAAGTAGTAAAAGTATAATTTTAGGATTATCTCAGACTGACAGCTTTATAATAGAGACATTTAGGGTGAATAATCCTTATAATAAATAACTAAATAATTTCACAAAAATTTGGTATGTAAATATTTATGCTTTAGCCACTCAACTTAAGAACAAGCATGCTCACTTATAGATGAAAACTTCTTGATATGTGAGCACCAGGAATGATAGAGGAAATTAGGTGCTTCATATGTAGAGGATGATATTTATTTAATCGTGTACTTTAAATAAAAAGCGTAGAACAATATAGTTTTACGCTTTTTTAGATGAGATGAAAAAAGACGCCCATCAAATAATGGTGTCTAATGATTTCTTATTTTATTTCTTGAAAGTATGCTTCTTCATTTAAACAGTTTTCTGATTTAGCAACCACAACAGCTGTTGCAGAGTCTCCAACCACGTTTAATGCTGTTACTAACATTTCTACTGGGCGGTTGATCGCTAAAATTAACGAGTAAGCTAATAGTGCTGCATCATTTTGATATCCCATTCCAGATAAGACTGTAAATAAGATAACAGCTCCGGCACCTGGTGCAGCTGGTGTTCCGATTGAAGCGATTAATGCTAAGATAGCAATTAATGAAATACTTCCGAATGTTACGTCATAGCCTGCACTTGAAGCGATGAAGATGGCAGCAATGACTTGCATGATTGCTGTTCCGTTCATGTTGATTGTCATTCCTAGTGGTAAGATAAATGAGGCAACTTCTTCATTTACTCCTAATTCTTCAGTTGTTGTTTTTGTGTTTAACGGTAATGTAGCAGCTGAAGATGAAGTTGAGAACCCAAACATTGCAACTTTTCCAATCTTTTTAACGAATGGCATTGGATTTAAACGAGTTGTAATTAAGATGAATAAGGCATAACCAACTGTTAAGAATACTAATAAAGTAACAATGACTGTGATGACATAGGCTAAGGCAGGTTTTAAATGTTCAACACCATAAATGGCAAAGGTGCGAGTTAATAATACAAAGATAGCGAATGGTCCGAATTTTGTAATTAAGAATGTTAAGAAGACGGTGATAATTTTATTGACATCTTCTAATAATTTTTTAAGAACTGAGATTTGATCGCCTAAATGATTGATTGATAAACCTGTGATGACTGCTAAGAAGACGATGGATAAAATGCTTCCGTTTGTTGCAAAAACTGAAGTGATGTTGTTAGGGATAGCTTTAACAAGGATTAATAATGGATTTGATCCGGTTGTTCCAGTTTGAGTTGTAATATTATCAATGCTAACGTTAAATACTCCAAGTTTATTTGCGAATAATCCAACGACACCTGCTAAAATTAGAGCGAAAAATGAAGTAGTTAAAAATCCAGTGATTGTTTTGTATGATAAGCGTCCTAATGTTTTTGTATCAGAGATACGGCACATTGCTAATGCAATTGATGTAAATACCATAGGTACAATAACTAATTGCATTGAATTTAAGAATAATTGACCTAGGATATAGAAGATTCCAACAGCATCTGTTGCACCTTCAACACTAATATCTTGGAATAAGATTTTATTGATAGTGGCCCAAAGATCAGCATTTCCTCCCGCTAATAAGTTTTCACGTAACATTAAGAATAATGATCCTGTTACTAAACCACAGACAAGGGCAATGGCCATATGAATGGCTAAACGATTTTTATTTTGTTTTTTAGTCATTGAATAAGTCTCTCCTCTATTATAGATGTTAGGACCCAATCATCTTATTAGATTAAACAGGGTTATTGTCTATAAGATGAATAAAAAAAGCCTTAAGTTCCATTAGATATCACGAACTTAAGGCATAAATGAATACAGCAATATAACTAAAAGATAGACCAATACTATCATTTAGTATAAAATAACGACTATATTTTTCCTTAATTACTTCTCGTGAGTAATCTTAAAGGGTTCCTACTTGAAAATAAATATACTGATTTCTAGTCGTAGAGTCAAGCTTTTTTTGAAATAATAGTATAAAAAAGTCGTAACTCGTCGATTTAATTCATATTTTTTCTTAGTTATCTTATTTTGGTAGACCTGTATACAAATGTTAGAGCATACTATCATTTGATAAAATAGACAATAAGTCACTAGATACTCTGAGATAAGATTGTGTTACAATAAAGGTGAACGCAGGAGTTACCGTAAGACATACTCAACAAATAGGAGAGATACTTATGAATAAGAAACTTGTTGCGATTATGACTTTTGTTCTTGTTGCTTTAGGAGCAACAATGACGATTACAAGTCACAAAATAGAAGCAGAAAATCCGAATGAAATAGCGATGGTATCTTCATTACGACTGCCACAGTTTAAAGAAAAAGGTACGATATCATCTATGGAAATAAAACAACCTGTAAAGCAAGAAGAACAGCCTTTCTTACTATCAAATGAAACTAAAACAGATGATGTATTTATGGCAAAAGAAGAGAAGTTTGAAGAAAAATCTTTATTACAGCCATTAACAACAGAGCCAACAGGTGGAACAGTAGCAGAATCCGTTGATGGATTTATGCCGTATGTTGAGCAGCTGATTTTTGAAAAGGTCAATCAAGAACGTGAAAAAGTTGGATTATCACCTCTTGAGAACAATCAGATCATGGGTCAATATGCTCGAACAAAATCACAAGATATGGGTGATCGAAATTATTTTGCTCATGAAAATCCTGAAGGCGATTTAATGAGTGCCTTCATGCAACAGGATGGAGTTATTTATCAAGCATGGGGTGAAAATATTGCCTATATTGGTCGCGATATGAATGAAAGTCTAGAGGCGTTAGCACAACAATTTATGTCTAATTGGATGAATTCGAGTGGACATCGAGCTAATATTTTATCTACTAATTTTTCTAGTATTGGAATTGGTGTTTATCGATGTGGAGATAAAGTTTATGCCACTCAAGAGTTTTATCGTTAATTATATTTTTAGGCTATGTTAGACAATTATGTGATAAATAAATTAATATTATTCCTCATAATTTATGACTTTTTCTAAATTCGAGGGATGGCGATTTTCTCGGTAATATAAGCACTTTTTGAGAATTGTTCCATTTTGAATCCCAAACAGAAATAACCTCAGGGTGTTTTGAGCTTATTTTCAGGCACGAAAAAAGCAGGACCAAAGTCCTACTCTGTTCGGCATATTGGAATTTATTCCATCTTCCATGCTCCGCCTTTGCTCTCGTAATAGTCTTGCAATGCATGGACTACCTCTGGAATAGTTTTTAAGGAATGAATATCTATTTCCTCATAAACTGTTTCATCACCCTCAATTTCTAATATTTTACCGTCATCCCTCATTTTTATGTAAAACACCTCAGTTTCACCGCCTAATTCGCAAGTGATAGTAGATTCCATTGTAATACTCTGAGAAGTCGTTGGGAACAGTATGAAGCCGATTAACGCAACAACGATTAAGACAAACACAAATATCCCTTTCTTATCTACTTTCTTAAATAGCACCACGAACATAATGAGAAGAAATATAATACCCAAAATGCTGTTTGCTAAATTTGTATGCGAATAGTAGAACTTCATGCAGTTGTTAATCGTATCAACTAACATACCCGCAACAGGAAGTGCATACAACACACTACCCCAAACTGTCTTTTTGTTCCAATAGAACAAGACATAAGCTACAAGTCCGCAAAGAACAGCTATACCAATCCAGTGGAATAGATGATTCCATTGGAGAAACTTATCAACTGTTACATTTGGGGTAAAAAAATCAATGATACTTTGTAACAAATAATAACTGATACACATACTCGATAAATATGAGAAGGTATTTATCATTGCATTTTTATTAGAAGAACTAAAGTAAATCACAAACGTTGTTGAGAATATCCAAAATCCAAAAGAGCCTGCAATAGAACTCCAACCCCACAAATCATCATTAGGATAAAAATTCAATAACTCAGTAATCAGACCAATAATTGCACCAAAACATATTACCTGTATATATGATTTTTTCTCATATTTAGATTTCATGCCTTCCTCCCTTTCAAATTTATATAACAATTGCGAACTATCTTATATTACTTGTATTATATAACTTGTTAAATAATATTTCAATCAATAAACCGTCTTATTAAGGGTTTCTTAGCTTTAAGCTAATTCAATATATCTATTCCTAATAGTATTTATAGTTATACAAGTTTCTTTAGTTGCTACATTAACCAACATATCCTTGATTCTATCATTCTTTTTGTTCTTCTTGCTTAATTGTAAGAATTTAAACCAAGCCAAGTAATTAGAAATATATTTAGTAGAAACGCCATTAAAGGGCATTAACCATCTCTTAAAGCTACTATGAAGAGAATTTACATGTTGTAGATGGTAAACACTATCTAGCATAGATTTACCTCTAGGAACTCGTTTTAATTCAACATTTAGGTCTTTATTTATACTAAAATAAGATTTGTGGCTATCAACTACGAAAGTAACATCTTCTCCTATTTTTCCATCAAAAAATCTAACGATATCATTAGTTGTAATTCTACCATTACAAACTGCTCCCATTACTATATTTCCTTTACGGTCAATACCAGTTTCAATGCAAATTTGGTCATTAGAAATACCTCTTTTTTTCTTATCTTTTTTTCCTTTACCTCTTTTTCTAGGTTCTCTAGGCATCTTAAAAGTAGTACTCTTTGAATGATTACCTTTATATGATTCTCGAATAAAAACTTCGTCTACTTCTACAATACCTTCAACCATATCATTTTTTAATGATAGATTAATAACATCTAAAATCCTATGTCTCATATAAAAAGATGTTTTAACTCCAACTCCAATTTCAGTTGCACATTGTCTTATAGAAAGTCCTAATATCATTAATTCGCAGTATTTAAGCCATTTATCTAATCCTAAGTTAGTGCTAGAGAAAGGAGACATAGTAAACTCATCAAAAGAACAACGACATCTTTTACAAATATATCTTTGTCTACCTCTAGTCTTTCCATTTTTATTAACATCCTTACATTGACATTTAGGACATTCATATCCCTTAGAAAATCTACTTTCCTTAATATTATCCTTGATTTCATCAGAGCTAAATAAAGCACTTAAAACTCCTTGTGCTACAGAAATTAAATCTCTAAGTTCTTCTTTATTCAAATTTTTAACTATGGCTTTTATATCTACTTTTTGCATAATATAAGTAATCCTTTCTATATAATATGGTGAAGTATAGTTAATACCTATATTATAACCTATTTTCTGTATATTAATCACACAATTGTATAACATAGCCTATTTTTAAAGAAATTACATGTCTTTCGGTTTTGGAGTGGAATTTTCAAAATGACATGACTAATTACATAAAAAAACTGCGACTATTTTATAGTCGCAGTTTTTTTGTTGTATCAATGATTATTAGGATTATCTTTGAAAATATATTAAGTTTTACAATAGCTTTTGAAAGAGTCGAAACTCCGTTATAAATTTATGATTGTTTATTTTATTCAGTGAAAATAATGACATTTTTTATAGAAAAAAGTGATGTAAATTTACTTTTTCAACCCTAAAACTGAACCTGTTGGTATTGATTAGGATTACCTTTTTATTAGTAAAGCTATCAATTATTAAAATTATTTATTTCTTTAACATTTTTTTCTATAATAAAAGAGTAGTTAGTGAAGAAATATGAACGTTAATAATAGTACAAAAAGGAGGATGGCCATGGAGTCACGTATTAGTGGAACAACTCAATTAATAGGGATAATTGCAACACCTATTCGTCATAGTATTTCACCTAAAATGCATAATGCAGCTTTTTCTAAGTTAGGACTGGATTATACTTATTTAGCATTTGATATTGAACAGTCTCAATTAGAGGATAGTGTGAAAGGTTTAAAGGCAATGGGAGCTAGAGGGTTTAATGTATCCATGCCATATAAAACAGCAATCATTGAGTATTTAGATGAATTATCGCCTGCGGCAAAATTATGTCAAGCAGTCAATACAGTTGTGAATGAAAATGGTAAATTGGTTGGACATATGACGGATGGAAGTGGATTAATTCGTTCACTACAAGATGAAGGTTATGATATTCGAGGGAAAAAAGTAACGGTGATTGGTTGTGGTGGAGCTGGAAAAGCGATTCAAATTCAAGCAGCGCTAGATGGAGTATCGGAACTCTCTATTTTTAACCGTTCAGCTGAGCGAGGACAACAAGTCGTTGACTTAATTAACAAACATACAAATTGTAAAGCAACCTTTTATCACTTAAATGATGAATTAGCATTAAAAGAACAGTTAGCAGATAGCTATCTTCTTATTAATGCGACGAGTATTGGGATGGCTGAATTAGAAGGCCAGTCTTTTATTAGCGATTCTAGTGTTTTACATCCTGGCTTAATCGTCTGTGACATTATTTATAATCCAAGAAAGACGAAGTTGCTACAACAGGCGGAAGAAGCGGGATGCAAGGTTATGAATGGAGTTGGGATGATTATTTATCAAGGAGCAGAAGCCTTTAAGTTATGGACAGGTGAGGAGATGCCGATTGATTATATTAAAGATGTTTTAGATCTTAAATAAGATAGGAGAGGTATTGATGAAAATCTTAGTCTTAAATGGTCCAAATTTAAACATGGTTGGAATTCGTGAGCAAGGTATCTATGGAAATCGTAGCTATGGAGATATCGTAGCCTATATCAAGGAAGAAGGAACAAAACGTGGACATGAAATTGAGGTTCTTCAAAGTAACTATGAAGGACAAATGATTGATTGGTTCCAAAAAGCATACTTTGAAAACTATGATGGGATTATTATTAATCCAGGAGCATATACTCATTACAGCTATGCCATTCATGATGCAATTAAATCAGTCGTCACGATTCCAACGGTTGAAGTCCATCTTTCAAATGTTCATGCCCGTGAGGGATTCCGTCATAAATCAGTGACAGCTCCAGCTTGTATTGGACAATTATGCGGATTTGGTGAGTTTGGATATATTCTAGCCATTCAAGCGTTAGAAGATTATAAAGCAAAACAAAAGGCTTAATTGAAGTTAATTTGAATCACAAAAAGACTTTCTAACTTTTCTTAGGAAGTTTTTTTTCATGGTAACAAAACAGTCAGTTATTTTTTAGTTGAAGATGAGATAATAAAAATAAGTTCTTTTATAATAGTTTGAGGGGAAATGGCATATAATTTAGTAGATTGTTAAATTTTAATGAATATTCTTTATAAAGGAAGTGCACGGGATGAAAAGACGATGGATGTTAATCATGACGATGGTGGTTTTATGTGGATACCTTTTTTCATGTTCAGCAAAAGAGGATCAAACGGGAAGTCAACCACCACAATCGCAAGAATCTCATCAACGTGAGCCGTGGAGTTTGATTTATTGAGTAGTATTTTTTAAAAGATTAACCATAAGATTGAGTTGAATGAAAAGAAATAGCCTTATCGGGAAAATGATAAGGCCTTTTTATTTGGTTAATATAGGATTTTTAGTTTATAATATTAAATAAAAGGGGTGATTTCGTTGTATCAAACACGAGGGCGTATTCGATTTAGTGAAATAGGTGAAGATGGACGGTTAACACTGCATCATTTAATTAATTACTTTCAAGATTGTAGTACTTTTCAATTAGAGGATATTGGGCTTGGCACAGATTATTTTATGCAACAAGACTTAGCTTTTTATATATTATCGTGGCAAATCGAAATCAATCGGTTACCTAGACTTGGTGAAGAGATTAAAGTTGGAACGTTAATCTATGATTGTAGAGGGATGTTTGGCTATCGTAATTATGTTCTGTTTGGTGCAAATGATGAAGTTTTAGCGTATGCTAATGTGTGTGGGTGCTTCTTAAGTGTAAAAACCGGATCTTTTGTTAAATTAACGATAGATGAAATTGAAAAATATCCAATTGAACCGAAGTGGGAGATGACCTATTTACCACGAAAAATCAAAGCACCTAAGGCTGAGAAATATATGGATGCGATTCGTGTTAGTCAATTTCAAATCGATACAAATGGCCATATGAATAATAGTCAATATGTGGCAATTGCTTCGGAATACTTACCTGCACAAATTCAGGTTAAGCAAGTTCGAGTCGAGTATAAAAAGGCAGCAAAGTTAGGAGATTGTTTAGTCCCAACTATTGCAAGGCAAGAGGATATTTATTATGTCACCTTATGTGATCAAGAATTGAATCCTTATGCCATTGTTGCGTTTCAGGTTGAATAAAAATTTTACTCCTTTTATCACTGATTTGTGTTTAGGAGGTTTTAAGCCTGTCACTTTGATGAATTTTATGTAAGTTATATATCTGTTTTGTTAAAGAACCGTGAATGAATGGTTCTTTTTTTGTTATAATGTGTCATTTTTTTAATTTAGGCTCATACATTATATTAATAAGATCTATTTGTAGATTTTTATGTTCAGTGAGAAGTGAAGGAGAACAATGGAATAGGTGTGGGGGGGATGAGAGGATGACAGTCGTAGAAGATGGATTCATGAGCGATGAACGAGCAACCTCAATCATTCAGGCAGCCAATGATATGCTTGATTATTGTGAGCTTTGCGAAAGTAAAGTGAATGATTTTATAAAAATCGCCAATTGTATTTTAACTCGTCAAGAATATTATGATTTCTTAGCATTATATAAACGATTTGATAATAATTTCGGAATTTTAGAAAGTTTAGTCTCACAATTAACTTATCCAACAACTATTTTGCAAGCCGTATCTATTTCAGCTGTCATTAAAGAAATCCAACGAAATATGGATGAGTTAGTTGACATGATGGAAACCTCAAATGTACGAATTGAAGCTCAACAAATTAATGTCAATATGGCTAAGCTTATTGAAGAATTAATTAACTTCATGGATTTTGATGCGATTGATTATGATGATTTAGATGAGGCGATGACACGCACGTTTATTATTTTAAAAGTAGTAGATGTATTTGATAAAGAGTATAAGCAAGCCTATTACCCAATGAATGTTTTACATATTATTTCATTTGATACGAAAGTCGAAGCCTATACGTATGCACTTGAACATGGAATTAGTAAAGATTTTATTTTAAATAGATATGGGCACCTCTTATGAAATCATAAGTGGTGCTTTTTTTAAAAATATGTCTACTGAGTGCTTAATCTGGATCAAGAGTCAATAAGAAAAGGATTGAAGTGAGATGACATCAATCCTTTAGTTTTTTTATTTTATTGATTTGAGTAGCCGCATCCTGATAACCAAGTTCATATAATTCTTTTAATTTATTAATGTCTTTTTCAAAACGACTGATTTTTATCGGATGAGAAGGTGCAATGACGGTTGCTTTTCCTTCTTGTTCAAGTTGTTTAATGAATTCAAGGGTTTCGTTATACATGAGGTGGCGGTTATCAAGTGTCTTAATCATATTAGGATATTTTTTTAAAGCTCTTGAATAGATAAATCGGAAGCTTTCTGGTTCTTTAATAAAACTACGATCTCGAGTTAGCACAACAATGACATGATCACACCCGTCTTTTAACGCCTGTTTGACAGGAATAGAGTCTGATGTTCCCCCATCTAAATATTCTCCCTCTTGGTAAGGTACAATAGGTGAAAAGACGGGAATAGAAGAAGACGCTTTAATAATCGTTGAATCATAATTTAAATGAGTTTTATCGAAATAAACGGGTTGACCAGTTAAGGCATCCGTGACCCCTACCTTGAATTCACACGAAGAAGCCAAAAAGGTATCATAATCAAATAAATCAAGTTGATGAGGAATCTGATTAAAAATAAAATCCATTCCAAATAAAGATTTTGTTTTAATAAAATTATTTAAGCTTAGATAACGTTTATCATTTAAATAACCTGTATTGACACGAAAGTTACGTCCTCTCTGTTTGGAAACATAGGAAACCCCATTACAAGCTCCCGCAGAAACACCGATCACGTAATCAGCCATAATATCTTGATCTAATAAATAATCTAAGACACCACTCGTATACAATCCGCGCATACCGCCACCTTCTAAAACGATTCCTACTTTCATGTGAACACTCCTTTAATGATTATGTTAGTATTTGTATTCTAACGAACTTAATTTTAAAAAAATGACGAATTTTGTCGATGGTTTTTCACTTTCTAGACACTTCGCTTTGTCGTTAAACGAACATTTATGCTAAAATAATTTTTAGGTGAAAAATTACCTGTGTTTACAATGTATTATTGGATAAAGTGGGAGGTTTTAGACATGCCTCGATTTAAGAAGATTTATATTGAAATTACAAATCGTTGCAATTTAAAGTGTGACTTCTGTCCGAGTGCGACACTTGGTCGAAAGGGGCGTGTGATGACAGAGTCAGATTTTATACATATATTAAATGAAGTGAAGCCGTATACGAATTATTTATATTTTCACTTATTAGGAGAGCCGTTTTTAAATCCACGTATTGGACGCTTTTTAGAACTGAGTCATGAAGCAGGAATGCAGGTTAATTTAACAACGAATGGGACATTGATTAAGAAGGTTGAAGATATTTTAATTCAAGCACCCGCCCTCAGACAAATTAATTTCTCAATTCATTCATTTGAAGCGAATGAACAAAATGGAACACTCGAAGATTATTTATTAAGTATTGCTGATTTTATTGACCGGATTCAAGCGGTGAAGCCTATATATTGTAATCTTCGTTTATGGAATATGGATGCAGAAGAATTAAAGGCGAAAAATTCATTGAATCAAGAGATTTTAACGTTAATTGAAAAGTCTTTTAAATTAGATGTTAATTTAAGTGAGAAATTACAAGAAACGCATAATATTAAGATTAAAGATCGCGTGTTTATTAATATGGCCGAAAAGTTTGAATGGCCAACACTTGAGCGTGACGTGATTAGTGAGAAAATGTTCTGTTATGGGCTGCGTGATCATATTGCGATTCAAGCCGATGGAACAGTCGTACCTTGCTGTTTAGACAGTGAAGGAAAAATTCCACTAGGAAATGTTCATGAAACACCATTAAATGAAATTTTAGAAAGTGAGCGTGCTAAAAATATGTATGACGGATTCTCACGCCGTTGTGCTGTTGAAGAGCTTTGTAAACGTTGTGGCTATGCCAAAAGATATTAAAGGAGTGTTGGAATAAAGATGATTAGACCCATTATGAAGGATGAAGTCTTTTTAGCGCAAAAATCAGTACCAGCTACAAAAGCAGATTTACCAGTCGTTGAAGATTTAATCGATACATTAAGAGCCAATCTTGATGGTTGCGTAGGAATGGCAGCTAACATGATTGGAGTGAAAAAACGCATTATCGTCTTTGCGATAGGAGAAATAATTGTTCCGATGATTAATCCAATAATCGTGAAAAAAGAAAAAAGTTATGTGACTGAGGAAAGCTGTTTATCTTTAACAGGTGTTAGACAAACAACACGATATGAAAGTATCGTTGTCGAATACTTAGATAAAGACTTCAAAAAACAAAAAGGAACATTTACAGGATTTGTCGCTCAAATTATTCAACATGAAATTGATCACTGTAATGGGATTATTATTTAGGAAAGAATATAGTGTATGATGTGAGTTAATGATAAAAGAAGTGTGGTAGGATAGAATAGTTTAAAGCTAATTAGAGTAAAATTTGATTAGCTCTTTTTTAATAGCTAGGTATAGATTATTATGATGGGGACTAAAATGAGAAAGAATATGTGTTTATTCAGTCAATAAGTCGTAGTACCATTAAATAAAAAGCTCTCTAAAAAGTGAGAGCTTAGTGATTATGACTAGTATTTGAAATTAAAAAGCCGATGGTTGTTGAAATTAAATGATCAACTTGAGTAATGCCATCACTATAATTATTCTGCTTGGTTAAAGCAATAACCATTAATGTGATGAGACAGATAAGGCAAACGCCTGCCGCAAATAGTACTCGAATACTCGTTCCTTTCAAAAGTGGAACTTCAGTTTGTAAGACAGGGTCTTTTTCCGTTTCTAAATCAGGTTCGGTCACTCCCCTTGTAAGAAGACTGTCATTGTCTATCTCTTGATTTTTTATTTGAGGTTCCATGTCTTGATTGAATATTTCACGAGTTATATTTTGGACTGATGTTTCAGGATTTGATTCAGGTGTTTCAGTATTTGAATCTTTTTTTTGTCCGTTAGAGTTATTGTTTTGGTGTGGAATATTCATTCCTAAAATATACCCGAATATACTTGAAAGGCTCGTTTGAAAAATCGCATTAATAGTAGGTTGCGAATGGAAAGCTGGCACAAATATCGCGCAAATTAATTGAACTAAGAGAAAAACACCAATAATTAAGACCGTCTTACAAGCGATATCAAGTTCTTTCCATTCGTGTTTTAGTAGTTTGTTTAATGGAACGTTGTTTTTATTCATAGGTATCACCGTTGAGTAAGGATTAAATTTAAATCATGATATCTTATGTTTTTTATAAAATATTGAAAAGGATATCTATCCAAGTTCTATAGGTATGATAAAATAAAACATCATAGTGTTAAGCAGTAGTTATTTTTTACATCGAATGATTAGAGATGACCTTTGTTTAGCATAAGTCAATCTGTTAACTTATATATATAGAAATGGAAGTGAATTAATGAAGGAAACAATGAAAAAAATTTTAGAGTTTCGAGATGAACGTGGTTGGAAACCATACCATACACCTGAAAATTTAGCGAAGTCAATTTCGATTGAAGCGGCAGAATTACTTGAATGTTTTCAATGGAACCATGAGTTTGATCCGATTCATGTTAATGAAGAATTGGCTGATGTTTTAATTTATTGTTTACAAATGGTAGATGTGTTAGGTGTCGATGCAAAGCAGATTATTTTTGAAAAATTAGAAAAGAATGCAGTTAAATATCCCGTTCAAAAATAAAAAGCCGTTTCAAATGAACGGCTTTTATCACGGATGAAAGGCATAAACCATCACAGTATAAGTCTCATATACAAAATAAAGGACCATACTGACTAAAAGGGCGGAATTAACAAATCGTTCGCCTTTAGCTCCTGTTTTAAAGTTCGCTAGTTTAATTTTTATTTTACACGGATAAAAAAGACACACGCCTTGATGCGTAAATAAATCGAGAACAATATGAGAAATATGACCGACCATTAATCCACACGTTAGAATGATATAAAAATCTTGTCCTACATTAAGTAGTGGTGCAAACGACATGAGAATAAAGAAAAAAGCAATGGACAAAAGACTGTGAGTTAGTGTTCGATGTTTAAAATGAGTTGAGATAAACTTTGAAATAAAGGGAAGAAGTTTTCCCATTTGTGAACTTTTCATATCAATATCAGGCAGTAAAGAACCGACAGTTGTAGCTACACAATAGAGGGTAATAATGAAAAGTTTAGAAAAGGTATTAGCTTCGGCATAAATCGGTGCGATAAATAATTGATGAGTGATTAGTCCACAAAGTAAGCCTCCGCGTTGGTGAGTAGCGGCTGTCATGATTAAAGTCCTCCTATGATTCTATAGATGTCGAAAAGTGTCTTATATTCCAATATTATACCCTAAACTATCGAATATTTGTTTGGATTTTATCAGTAAAATTATGGAAAGGAGTGGGTCTGAAATGGGGTTAAAGGAAGAGTTACAGAAATTGAATGAGGCTCAACGAGCGGTAGTAGAAAATTTAAATCAGCCTCTTTTAGTTATGGCACCTGCTGGAACTGGAAAAACCAATGTCATCTCCTTACGAACAGCTCATTTTATTCAGTCAGGCATGAGTCCGAATCAAATATTGTGTTTAACTTTTACGAATAAGGCCTGTCATGAACTTAAAAATCGCGTCATGAAAACAATTGGAGCGGATGGGAAAGCAGTCTGCGTCAAGACGTTTCATAGTCTTTGTTATCAATTAATTAAAGAAGAATCAAAATCGCTTGGAAAATTATCTAATGATTTTATGATTATTGATGAAGAAGATGCGAAGTTTGTGATTAAGCAGTTGATTGGAAATGTAGGAATTTTAAGTGATAAAGCCTACGAATACATCCAAGCCCTCAAACTTTATCAAATTGGACGTGGTGAGGTGGACCAAGACTTAATTCATACATTTCACCAGTCTGAGTCAGCCTTGCGACTTTATTACACCTTGAAAAACTCTAATCAGGGGAGTGAAACATTAGCTTATTTATCGAATTATGGTTGGTGGCTTTATGAAGAGTATCAACGCCATTTGAAAGAGCATCACCTGCTAGACTTTAATGATTTATTACTCTATGCTACGGATTGTTTAGCTCAAGAGGAAATTTTGAAGAGGTGGCAATCTAAGTTTCAAGTCATCGTGGTTGATGAGGTGCAAGATACAAGTATCGTAGAGTATGAGTTAATTCAAAAGTTAGCTTTACATTCAAACTTCAGTGCCTTTGGTGATTTTAATCAGACGATTTATGAATGGAGAGATTCAAATCCTGTTTTAATTCGTGCCAAAATTATGGAAGATTTTAATCCAATCTGTTTAGAATTATCATTAAATTATCGAGCGACAAAACGTCTCGTTCAAATGAGTGCGAATTATTTAGAGAATGGAAAGCGTGCACGCTTAATTAATCCTAGTTTATCACCAAAGTTAATTGAAGCAGCCAGTGACGTACTGGGGACTCGTCCTGTCTTTTATGAAGCGGGAACAAAACAAGAAGAAATGAATTTTATTATTGATCACTTAAAACATCATCGACAGGAAGATCTTGCGAAAACAGTTATCTTAACACGAAGTAATCGTCAAAATAGTGAAGTTGCTAACTTTTTAAAAGCAGATGGAATTCCGTGTTATCTAGTTGATCAATTATCTTTATTTAAACGCAAAAGTATTAAAGATTTACTTGCTATCGTTCGATTTTATTTGAATCCATCGGACGAAGTTTCTCTTCAACGATTTATTCCTTTGTTATTTAAGTCGGTTGATTTAATACAAATGATTCAGCCTCAATATTTAAAACGTTATAAACAATACGAGATGCGCCTTGTCGACTTATTTTCAAAACAAGCTTATGATTATGAGGAACCTTACGGCTTATTGAAGCAACATTATGAAAAAGGACGAATTATCATTTTTGATGTGGAATCAACTGGGCTTGATGTCACTAAAGATGAAGTCATTCAAATCGCTGCTATTGAGTTAAAAGAAGGAATAGTTGTTCAATCTTTTGAACGTTTTATTAAGCCGTCGAATTTGGTTGGAGATTCTGCGTTAGTTCATGGATTTAGTGATGAGTTTTTAGAAACGCATGGACAATCAGCTTCTGATGTTTTTCAAGAGTTTTTACAGTTTATTGATGGTGCTCTTTTAATTGGTCATAATGTTCAGTATGACTTGAAGATTGTTCGTTCACATATGAATCGAGTTGGTTTATCATGTGACACAATCGTAGGTTATTGTGATACGCTAGATATTGTGAGGCGATTATATCCTAATCTCAAAAACCATAAGCTAGATACGGTGAGTGATTTTATTGGTGTGGAACACGAACCAACGCATAATGCGATGGATGATATTTTGGCCACAAAAGATGTGTTAGTTAAAAGTATGGAACGCTTAATGCAATGTCATGAACAGCGTAAGAAGGTCATGAGTTATTATCAGGCATCATTAATTCCTATCGTTAATCAGTTGGAACAAATAAATGCTTGGATTAATCAAGAACTTCCTTCACAGTTTTTATTAAAATTAATTGATGAGTTTAAAATCTGGGAGACAGCCCCATGGGTTGAAGATGAAGTGGAACAAATGAAGCATCATGAACTATTAGCTTGCTTAAGAGAAATTGAGGAGCAACATTTAACCGATTGTCCTCATCTTCCAATGTGGGAGTTATGGACACGAATTTTAGCCCAAACTTCGTTATCGGCTAGTGAACTGGATCGAGTTATGAAAGACCAAAATAAATTAGCGGTGATTACAGTACATCAATCGAAGGGATTGGAATTTGATCATGTGATTATTCCATTTTTAAATCAAGGGATGTTCCCGCTTGATTTTAATGGTACAAACCAAGAAGAGGAATGTCGTCTTTTTTATGTTGCCATGACCCGTGCGAAACAAACCCTTTTATTAACGCGTCATCTTAAGGATTATAGTTATTCTAAAAAAGAAAAGGAAAGAAGTCGGTTTATTGATTTCTTATACACACAAATAGGTGATTAAATGAATAAAATTTTTGAAGTAGAATATAATGCACAGCTCCCACAGTTAACAAAACAAGGCTTAACTTTAGTGGATTTTTATGCCACATGGTGTGGGCCATGTAAAATGTTAGCGCCTATCTTTGAAGAATTATCAGAGACTTATCAAAATGACGTTCAATTTGTTAAAGTGAATGTGGATGAAGTTCCTGTTTTAGCGCATGAATATCAAGTCATGACGGTGCCAACATTAATGTTGTTTAAGGATGGAAAACCGATTGAATCAGCAAAAGGATTTCATCCATTAAACGAACTAAAAGGATGGTTAGATTATCATCTTAAATAATAAAAAGGCTATGTTCATCTTTTTTGAACATAGCCTTTTTATTATTTAAGAAAACTAGTCTATTTATGGGGATAGGTAATCCCCCCCCCGTACCCCACCAAAGGACAATGTAAGTCGTGTAGGGGTCCCGTTTAAGATGTTTTCATAGACTAAATAGTCCTTGAGTGATTCCGATATTTATTTTTATCTCTTGATCGCAAATTTTAACTATTTTGAGATAGCTTCTTTATAATTATAATTTTTTATCAATGATAATGTATGGTTGTAGTTGGTATGGTTTAGGAGCCACTTTGCGATCTTGCCACATGTAGAAGAATTTTTCTAATGGGAAGATTGAATACCCGTCTTGCCAATGATCAGAAGTATCGTATGGGTCAGCAAAAATTAAAGTGTCATCTCCAATTGAAGGTGTCCCATTGTTATCATAACCAATAATAGCGACCCAATGTCCATCCCAATCGCCCCATTCAACCATAATTGGACGTCCAGCTTCTAAGTGACTAGTCAACCATTTTACAAAGTATGAATCTTTAGCATCATCTACCCAGGCAGAAGTTTCATCACTATTTTCAGAAGCGTATAGTGAGGATGATGAGAATGTTGGATATAAGTTTCCGATATTAGATGGTGTAACCCCATCCTCTTCTTTTACTAAATCTTCTTCTGTGTAGTTGGTTTTATAGCTAGTTTCAATTACTTCAAATCCTTCTAAGTTTGAGAAGAAGTTATACATTTCTTCAACATTTGTCCCGTATTCATAGAAATTATTAGCTGTTCCAGGTAACGCATTTTCCTCATCCTCATCAACTGATGATCCCATTGCCACGGCGATATCCCATTCTGATAAATCAGTTTTTCCCATATGTGTGAGTGTCATTAATGCAACAGCATTTCCACAAGACCATTCTGTTGTTTGTTGCATTGTTTTAAAAGATGGGATAATTGTTAAGATTTCATCAGAAGTTAAGTGATAAAAATCAGGATTTACATAAAATCGTGACGTAGGATTATCACCAGCGAAAGCATAAGCATCTGCTCCACCATATTCATCAAAATCTTCACCTTAAATGAAATCAGGTTTTGTTTTTTCTATTGTTACAGCATGATTTGAACCATCAGTGGTTGGATTATTTTGACAAGCTGTTACAACTCCTAATGCCATTAGAAGTGAGGTGAATATTAGTTTTTTCATTTCGTTGCATCTCTCCAATCTATTTTTTTGCTATAAGTTTAGTAATTATAAACTTTGTGTAAAAAAACTAAAAAAAATTACTCTCATAAAAAAAATAGTTAAATCTATTTTTTAAGTTTTATTTACGTCATGAAATGTATCATATACCATTTTAAAGCATAAATCAATAAAAAGTTCCGAAAAAAGTTTAAAAATATTAAACTGAAAGATAAGTAAAAATAAGAAAAGAAGAGGTATCATTAAACTTTACTCTCAATAGCTAGATTTCATGTGTGTGTTAGTGTATGATAAGTGAAGTATAGTTTTATCGTTAATATTGAAACAGTAAGGAAGATGAGGTATGAATGAGAATTTTCAAACGTTTTATTGGAGTAAATTAGATAATGTAGCGAAGTTATATGCCCTTGTTTCTAGTTCGAAGGCAACGAATGTATTTCGTTTATCTGTCAAGATGAAAGATATGATTCAAGTTGACCTTTTATCAGAAGCGGTGAGGGCAGCGTTAATTGAGATGCCTTCCTTTAGTGTACGTTTACGTAATGGATTTTTTTGGTATTACTTTGATATGAACTTACAAAAGCCTCGTATCCGAAAAGAATATACATATCCTTGTTCTAAAATGACGAAATTTACAAATAATAATTATTTATTTAGCATTACTTATTATGAGAAAATGATTCATTTAGAAGTCTTTCATGCGCTGGCAGATGGTGCAGGAGCCACTCAGTTTTTAAAGGTTATCATTTATCATTATCTCAAACGTTTATATCCAGAATTAGCGACGGAATCCATTGTGATAGGTGGAGATCATTCATCTTTACCTGCGATGGATGAAGACAGTTTTTTAAAGGTAAAAAGTGAAGCTCAATCAAAAGTCATACCGAAAACAACTGTAGCATATAAAATAACAGGTATTAAAAAACGTCCTCAAGAATTAAAGGTCATTCATGGGATTATGTCTGCTAAACAGGTCGTTCGTATCGCAAAGCAATATGAAGTGACCGTATCCAGCTTGCTATGTTCAATTTTGATTTATGCGATCTATGAACAAAATTATAAATTTAATCAGGATCTTCATCCTATTATTGTCACGGTTCCTATTGATTTAAGAGGGAGATTTGGTTCACATACGTTAAGAAATTTCTTTTCAAATGTTAATGTGACGATTACACCAGGTCCTGACTTAAGCTTTGATGACTTATTAAAAGACGTTTCAAACCAATTGAATGAGGGAAAAAAGCCAGAAGTTGTTAATCGAAAAATTAATGATAATGTCAGTGCTCAAAAAAACATGATGATTCGTTTCGTGCCACTAGGAATTAAGAACATGGTGATGCGTCATATTTATCATGAAGCGGACAAAGGAGTTACAACAACGTTATCAAATTTAGGGCGTGTCGTCTTACCTGAATCATTAGCTCCATATGTTGAGGAAATGCGAATGATGATTCCTGTGACACCTCATCAACCGATTCGTTGTGGTGTTATTTCTTGTAATGATCAATTCGTTTTAACATTTACTTCTTCTTTAGAGGAAACAGATATTCAAAGATACTTTTTCAGATTTTTAAAAAAATACGGGATTGATATAACAATCTCTTGTAATGAGGAATTTAATCATGAAATATTGTTCTAAATGTCAGATGAAAGTACAAAATCAATTGAATAACTGTCCACTTTGTGGGCAATCACTGGAGTCGGTTGAATTTGAAATTGAACGAGATTATCCAGAGCAATTTGCAAAAAAACGCCGTTTTTCTATTCGAAAATCCATTATTTTTTTAGCGATGATGATTATCTCCTTCTCATTTATCAGTGGGATTTTTCAAGATTTTCAATGGAATTGGGTATTCATTATTACAGCTGCAACACTTTACTTAACTATTAGTGCTATTTTAGGATCACGTGTGAAAAGAAATATTGGTCCAAATATTTTAACACAGGTTATTGGAATATCGGCTTTATCAATCATTATTGATTATTTTTTGGGATATAGTGGGTGGTCTTTAGAGATTATTTTCCCGCTGGGGTTAATGGCTGGAACAACTATAATTACTGTCATGATTCTTCTTAATTCAAAGCGATTTACGGATTTAGTTATTTATCAATTGATGTTTGGATTGATGGGAATTGTGATTTTGGCGATGATTTATTTCCAAGTCATTCTGTTTCGTCAAATTGCTATTATTGGAAGTTATTATACGATCATTACTTGTGTCGGTTTATTCTTCTTTGCAGATCGTCAGATGATTCATGAGTTGAAGAAAAAATTTCATTATTAATTAATATTTTTGATAAAAAATACAAATTATGTAAGAAATGATTTACAAATAGAAAAATAGATGTTATAGTATCCATAAGTTAAATAATTCCAATTGAATCGTGATTCCTTATAAAGAGAAGTGGAGGGACAGGCCCGATGAAGCTTCAGCAACCAGTACAGATGTACAGTGGTGCTAAATCCGACAGAACTATTCTGAGAGATGAGGAGAACAGGTTAGTATGCTGATTTTAAACTAAGGTGTTCTTCTGATTTCTCAGAAGGAATCCTTAGTTTTTTTAATTAAATAATAATCCTTATCGAGAGAAGTGGAGGGACAGGCCCGATGAAGCTTCAGCAACCAGTACAATGTACAAAGGTGCTAAATCCGACAGAGCTATTCTGAAAGATGAGGGAGTGAGTGAGAATTTATTTAGATTTGAACGGACTTCTTTCATCAGCATAAGGAGTCCGTTTTTATTTTGGAAACAGCAAGAAAGGAGAGTCAATATGATTGAACTGAAGAATGTGAGTAAAACTTTTTCGCTAAAGGGGAAGATTGTTGAAGCGGTTAAAGAGGTTAATTTGACAGTAGAAGCTGGTGAAATTTTTGGGATTATTGGATATAGTGGTGCAGGCAAGAGTACTTTAATTCGATGTTTAAATTTTTTAGAAGTTCCAACTGAAGGTGAAGTGATTGTTAATCGTCAAGTGCTAAATCAATTATCGCCCAAAGAATTAAGATTAGCTCGTCACAAAATTGGGATGATTTTTCAGCACTTCAATTTATTAAAGACACGAACTGTTTTTGATAACGTTGCTTATCCGTTAAAAGGTCAAAAAATTAGTAAAGAAGAAAAGAAGGAAAAAGTACTACGTCTTTTGAATTTAGTGGGTCTAGAGGATAAAGCAGATGTGTATCCTTCCCAATTAAGTGGGGGACAAAAGCAACGTGTGGCCATTGCACGAGCATTGGCTAATGATCCTCAAGTTCTATTATGCGACGAGGCAACATCTGCACTTGATCCACAGACGACAAAGTCGATTTTAAAACTTCTTAAAGAAATTAATAAAGAGTTAGGATTAACGATTGTGTTAATTACGCATCAAATGGAAGTGGTTAAAGAGATTTGTCATAAAGTTGCGGTCATGGAGAAGGGCCGTATTATTGAACAAGGAAATATTGTTAGTGTCTTTTCAAATCCACAATCAGAGATTACAAAAGATTTTGTGTCCTCATTATTCCAAGATGAGAAAATCTTTGAGTTATTAGCAGAAAGAGCACCACTAGAAGAACTGAGTCACTTAGAGAAGCTAGTTAAAATCTCATTTGTTGGTCAGCAAACAGGACATGCCTTTATTTCGAAGTTATCAAAGCAATTTAATGTAGAGGCAAGTATTTTATTTGGAAGCATTGAGATTATTCAAAAGACCCCGATTGGTCATTTGATTGTTAGCTTCCATGGTAACAAAGAAGAAATCTTTAGTGCGATTAACTATTTAGAAAACTCAGATATTCAGGTGGAGGTGTTAAAGAATGAATCAGTTGCTTAATCAAATTTGTCCGAATGTCGTAGCGTATTTTCCAGAGTTAATTCAAGCGCTATGGGATACATTATTGATGGTGGTCATCTCGGGATTGTTTGCTGTGTTAATTGGTTTACCCATTGGAGTTGTTTTAGTCGTGACAAGACCGGGACATTTGTTAGAACAAAAAGCAGTTAATCTGATAGTGGGGAAGTTCATTAATGTTTTTCGCTCGATTCCATTTATTATTTTATTAGCATTTATTATGCCATTAACTCGAGCAATTGTCGGAACATCGATTGGATTAAAAGGGGCAATCGTTCCTTTAGTGGTAGGAACTGCGCCATTTGTTGCTAGACAAGTAGAATCAGCCTTATTAAATGTGGATCCTGGTGTGATTGAAGCTGCAAAGGCAATGGGATCAACGCCATTTGAAATTATTTATCGTGTCCTACTTCGAGAAGGGCTAGGTGGAATTATTTATGGACTAACGATTACGACGGTTAGCTTAATTGGATTTTCGGCCATTGCTGGAAATGTCGGTGGTGGAGGTTTAGGAGACTTCGCTATTCGTTATGGGTATCAGTACTATAAGGGAGATATTATGGTAGTAACGGTCATTATTATTATCATTTTAGTTTCAATCGTTCAAAGTGTTGGGGAAGCACTTGAACGAAAGTTCAGTCATTAATGAACAAAGAAAAAAATCAAAGGGAGAGATAGAAATGAAAAAGAAATTATTAAGTATTGTAACAACGATTTGTTTAGGAATTTTATTAGTAGCATGTGGTGGGCAACCTGAAGATGCTGACAATGTCATTAAATTAGGGATCAATGGAGAAGTGAATCAGATTTGGAAAAGCGTTCAATCACGTTTAGCAGATGAAGGGATTGATTTACAATTTGTAACATTTAGTGATTATAATTTACCGAATCAAGCATTAGCTGATGGCGAAATTGATGCAAACTCTTTCCAAACTATTGCGTTTTTCGAACAATTTATTAACGATCATAATTTAGATTTAACATCAATTGGCTATACGGTTTTAGCTCCAATGGGAATCTATTCATCAAAAATTTCTGACTTAAATGAGTTACCAGATGATTCAACTGTTTTAATTCCAAATGATGCATCAAATGGAGGACGCGCCTTATTATTATTACAAGATGCGGGTTTAATTAAATTAGCGGATGAAGTTGGAATTACACCAACTGTAAAGGATATTGTTGAAAATCCTAAGAATCTTGAAGTTGTTGAATTAGTCGCACAACAATTACCACTTTCATTAGCTGATGCAGAAATTGCAGTTATTAATAATGGAGTTGCCGTACAAGCTAACTTATCACCTTTAAATGATTCTATCTATATTGAAAATACAGAAAGTGAGTCTGTTGTAAATTATTATAATATTATTGCGGCTCGTACGGAGGATAAAGATAATCCAACATTAAAAAGATTAGTGGAAGTTTATCAAACAGAGGAAACGAAAAAAGCAATTGAAGAGGAATATAAAGGGGCAAGTATTCCAGTTTTTGAATAAGAGTATAGGGGGAGATTATCATGGAACAAAAAATTATTAAAGTACAAGATTATTTAAATAAACGTCGAGAAGATTTTATTCAGATTAGTCATCAAATTCATGAACGTCCTGAGAGTTCAAACGAAGAATATTTTGCCTGTGAGTTATTAAGTGAGACATTACGCCAAGCCGGATTCGATGTTACTGTGAATGTGGCAGGTCATGAAACAGGATTTGTGGCTCGTAAAGCATCCTCTAAACTAGGTCCGATTATTGGGATTTTAGCTGAATATGATGCTTTAGCTGGACTTGGTCATGGATGCGGACATAATATTATCGGGGCTAGTAGTGTAGCAGCCGGTTGTGCATTAGCTCAAGTGATTGAAGAAACGGGTGGGGAAGTCGTTGTATTTGGAACGCCTGCTGAAGAAGGGGGAGATAACGGAAGTGCAAAAGGATCATTTGTTCGCGAAGGATTATTTAAGGACGTTGATGTTTGTATGATGATTCATCCAGGTAGCAAGACGACTATTACTGGACCTTCTCTTGCTAATCATCCAATTGAGTTTGAATTCTTTGGACGACCAGCTCATGCAGCGGGATGTCCAGAGAAAGGAATTAATGCCTTAGATGCGATGATTGTGTTCTACAATGCAGTAAATGCACTTCGTCAACAATTGACACCAGATGTTCGTATTCATGGAATTATTACACATGGTGGGGATGCACCAAATATTATTCCTGAATATACAAAAGCAAGATTCTATATTCGTGCTAATACGATTCAAGTTTGCGAAGAAGTGACTGAACGTGTGATTAAAGCAGCAGAAGGAGCAGCTTTATCGACGGGATGTGAATTAAAATATACGACTTATCAAAATATTGTGGAAGATTTAATTGTTTATCCAAAGTTTAATGAATTATTTACAAAAGTGGCGACTGACCTTGGACTAGAAGTAGAGGAACTTGATCCGAATGCTTCACGTGGTTCAACAGATGCAGGAAATGTGAGTCAAGTGGTTCCAACGATTCATCCATCACTTAAAATTTGTGAACCTCATGTTGCTGGTCATACTAAAGAGTTCAAAGAGGCGGCGGCTTCTAAAAGAGGTGATCAAGCGGTTTTAGATAGTGCTGAAATTTTAGCACGTATTAGTTTAGAGTTACTGTTAGATTCTCAAAAATTAAAAGAAATTAAAGATGAGTTTGCATTGTTAAAAGCTGAATAGTCAAAGACAAACGCATAGAGCAATCTATGTGTTTTCTTGTTTTTATCATTGTTATTTTGCGGAATAAAACATAAAGTGATGATTAGTGAATATAATGAAGTAATTTAATCAAAGCTGTTGGGATAGGAGGAGAAGAAATGAATTCATTTTTTGAAGGACTTGGAAAGAAAGTTTCTCAAACAGGACAAGATGCGATGAAAAAAACGAAAGAACTAGCTGAGATGACAAAAATTAATTCGCAAATCGCTGAGGAAGAGAAGAAACTGAATAAATTATATATGAAGTTGGGACAACTTTATTATCAGATGCATAAGAATAATCCGGAGTTAGTATATACGGATATTTGCCAAGGAATAGGTGGATGTTTACAGACTATTGATCGATATGAAGTGATGTTAAACGAGTTAAAAGGGATTAAGCGATGTGAGAAGTGTAAAACGGAAATGCCGATTTCATCAACGTTTTGTCAAACGTGTGGAAGTAAATTAAATGATGAACGAGAAACCATTGTTTCGACCATTTGCCCGGAATGCGGAATGGAAAATGGAGGGCATGCAACGACATGTATTAAATGTGGAAAGTTACTATAAGAAAAAGCTGTTGATGTTTAAATCAACAGCTTTTTTATAATTATCTATCTAGAGGGAGATAAGTTTTTACATAATGAAAACCTTTGGTTTATAAAAGCAACTTTAGAAATCAGTTCTGTATAGTGATTACCATTTAAATGCGTTCCAATCTTCTGCGTATTTAGCGAATAATTCATTAATAGCTTTACCGATTTCAGCATATTCTTCATCTTTTAAGTTAGCTAATGAAACACGAATTGACCAAGATGGTCCTTCAAATCCACTACCATTTAATAAGACAATACTGTAACGATCAGCTAATTCAAATAAGAACTCTAATGAATTTCGTTCCTCTTTAAGGTATTCAACGAATTCCTCACCATATTTAAGTTTTGCCCAAACCAGTAAATCAATTTCGTCATAGTATGACGTACTATAAGGATTTTCTTCTAAGGTCAGTTCATCAAGGTAAGTATGTAATAACTGTTTACGACGACGACAAATTTCTTTTGTTTGATTTTTATACGTATCATTTTTATCTAGTAAAGCAAAGATTGAGAAAAATGCCATCTGTACTTGTTGTGGGGTCGATAATCCGGCCGTATGGTTAAGTGCGACTTGACGGCTATCTGCTACAATACGGTCGATAAATGGAATATGATCTGGATCAGTTGTTAAAGCACCATAACGTTCTCTTAAAATATCTTTTGCGTCCTCGGGTAATTGCTCGATTAAATGATTGTAGACATTATCTTTTGCTAAGGCAATGACGCCAAGACGCCAACCTGTTACACCAAAGTATTTTGAGTAAGAATAAACGCCTAGTGTATTGTAAGGCATTGAACACATTAAAGATTGAAACTTATCTGCGAATGTCCCATAAACATCGTCGGTAACAATCATTAAATCTGGATTTTTAGATTCAACAATATGTTTCAAGTAGAACATAGACTCTTCATTGATTGCCACTGAGGGTGGATTACTTGGATTAACGACGCAGGCTAATTTAATTTTAGTATCTGCTAATTTATCTAGCTGTTCTTTAGGATATTGCCACGTATGGCGTCCACTTTCATTAACCTCAGAAGCATAGATTTTAACAATGTCGAAATGATAGCGAGGTAAGTTTGCAATTTCGACATAAGGTGTAAAGATTGGAACAAACAGAGCAATTTTATCACCTGGTGATAAAATACGGTTGGCGATTAATGAATCAAAGATATAGCACATAGCAGCAGTTCCACCTTCAACTGCATATAAATCATGAGTTGCTGTTTTAGGGTCACCTCCCATCTCTTTAATGACATAGTCCTTAACTACTTTTTCAGTATGAATTAGCATACGATCAGGAACTGGATAATTGTCACCAATAATAGCATCTGTTAATTCGAATACCCAACTATCAGGGTCAAAATCATGCTCCTTAATTCCATAGTCAATAATATCTTTTAATAACTCAATACCAGGAGCATTGGAATTATGCTTTGTATATACTAAGAAACGTTCATAAATTCCTGCTTTCTCTGGCATTCCCGCTAAATCTTTATCAGACCATGTTCGTTGGGTTTCTTCCACGGCGAATTGTCCAAAGGTAAAGAATGCCTGACGAGGAGTAGCAGCTGTCCAGTTTGGATTACCACGTCCAGCATTTAACATCATGCGGACACCCTTTTGTTCTGATTTTTTAGCCATTTTAATCAGTTCATCTTTTAATTCGAATGGACTTAAGCTTTCAACTTTCTTAATCATATCTTGAATTTTTCTACGTCTATTTTCTTCGTGTGTTGTCATATAAAACTTCCTTTCAAATGTTCAAGCTATTTTCAAATTAGGAGAAGAAGATAATGACGATGGAACCCCAAACGGTTAATAAAATGTTACCAACCGCGTATGGGACAGTGTATCCAAGTACAGGGGCATTACTTTTCGCCTTTTCACAGATAGCTCCAATAGCAGCAGTTGTTGTTAACGCTCCTGCAGTAGCACCAAGTGTAATGGGTGCCTTGAACTTAAAGACGTATTTCCCTAATAAAATTCCTGCCAATGTTGGAATGATAGTTACAATGACACCAGCTAAAAAGAAACTAATTCCAGATGTTTTTAATCCAGAAACAAAACCAGGTCCAGCATTAATTCCAACGACAGCAACGAATGCTGCTAGCCCTACATTACTTAAGAACCAGGCAGTACTTGAGGGAATACGACCAATGGTTGGACGACGTGAGTGAAGTAGTCCAAAGATTAATCCCATAATCAGTGCCCCACCACTTGTTGATAAACTGATTCCTACTTTTCCAATCATTAAAGCTGGAATCCCGATTAATCCACCAAGTAGAATCCCAAGGCCTACAAAAATCATATCTGTCTCATCAGAATTACGCGCTGGACGACCTAATTGATAAGCCAGTACTTCAACTTCATCTACCGGTCCAGTTAAGGTAAGAACATCATGATTTTGGACGATTGTATCATTTTGGTAAGGTACTTCTTCACCAGTACTTTGAAGTTTAGAAATAAATACTCCTCGAGTAAGTGTATGATGACGAATTTCTTTAATTGATTTACCAATAACCTTATCACTTTTAACGTAAACAGCTAGTGATTCTGTTGGGAAGTTAATTAAGTGATAATCTGAGATTTCTTGTCCAATATCTAATAAGTTAATTTTTTCAACATCTCGTTCTTTAAAGGCGAAAGCGACATGATCATTTTTTTGAATGACCTCATCACCGGCTGGCTTGAACACTTTATTTTCGCGTTTAATTCGAACAAGGAATAAACGAATACTATCTCGTGCCAGTTTTTTTTCAATCGTTGAAACTGATTGTCCAACATATTTGTCACTAATAATATATGCACGATAGTCTAAGTCACCCGCCCGTGAATTTTCTAAGCTATTTTCAAGTTTATCTTTTGAGATATTGTCAAGCTTTTTACTTTCTTCTTCAAGATCAACACCAAGTATTTTTGGTCCAACAGTGGCTAAAATAAAAGCACAACCAATCGTTCCAAAGATATATGTTACGGCATAACCTACAGGCACAAAATCCATCATTGATTTTTTATCACTAGCAGCTATACTTAAGTTTGATATAGCATCTTGTGCAACACCAATAACTGCGGATTGAGTTAAAGCGCCTGCAGCTAAACCAGAGGCCTGACCAGCGTTGTATCCGAGAATTTTTCCGACTATAATCGTAGAAATTAAACCAATGACACAGACGATAACAGAAAAAATTACTTGAGGAATTCCTTCTTTTTTTAATCCTTTAAAAAATTGAGGTCCGGCATTATACCCTAATGCAAATAAGAAAAGAAGGAAAAACACAGACTTAACAGTGTCGTCAATCGTAATATTTAATTGTCCAATAATAACACCTGTAATAAGTACACCAGTGACGGATCCGACTTTAAATGATCCGATTTGAATTTTTCCAACTGCATATCCAATGGCCAATGTTAAAAATAAGGCAAGCTCTGGATGTGATTGGAGAGCATGTACGAACCATGTCATAATAATTACCTCATTTTTTTAAATTTTTTAGCATCACTTTCTTATTTTAAACATTTGTTTTTATCCTATACTTTTTAAAAGTGCACTTTATCTTGCTTAGATAAGAATATGAATAGTAAAAGGATATAAACTACTAAAGATAAAAAAAGAAATGAGGTGGAGATTTGGAAGGTTACTATTTAATGCCGCATCCTCCAATAATTGTTCCCAATATAGGTAAAGGAGAAGAATTAAAGTTATATCAAACAAGTTTAGCTTGTTATGATATTGCACAAGAAATTGCAACTAAAGAACCTGAGACAATTATCATTGTAACTCCGCATGGACCGATGTTTTCAGATGCTATTTCCATTTCCGATGGAGAGGATATTAGTGGTGATTTTAGACGATTTCAATGTTTTGATATAAAGGTGGATGTAAAGCTTGATATGGAATTTAATGAGGTTTTACTTAAACTATCCCAAGATGAACAAGTTCCTGTTGTCTCTGTTGATCGAGAATTATTACGAGCCTATGGACGTCCCTTTGAACTGGATCATGGAACATTGGTTCCTTTATATTTTGTGAATAAATATTATCAAAATTATAAATTAGTTCATATTACTTATGCTCCTTTAAGTGATCGAATGCTTTATAAATTTGGGATGCTTCTTCAACAAGTAGCTCAAAACCTTAATCGTAAATCGATACTGATTGCAAGTGGAGATTTATCTCATAAGTTAAGTACAAGTGGACCTTATGCTTATTCTCCGTACGGAGAACAATTTGATCGTCAGTTTTTAGCCAAGCTTTCATCCTCTCAACCATTAGATATTTTTGAGTTAGATTGTGAAATGATTGAAGAGGCTGCAGAGTGCGGTTTAAGATCGACGAAAATATTAATGGGAGCACTAGATGGAAAAGAGATAAAAGGAGAAGTGCTCGCTTATCAAAGTCCATTTGGTGTCGGCTATGGAGTGGTTAAATTTAACGAAGTCGGTGTTGGAACCAAAGCACTAAAATATATTGGACGGAGGGAGCAAGGTATGACAGAAGTGTTACCGAAAGGAAGTAATCCGTATGTCCGATTAGCTAGAAAATGTTTAGAGGATTATTTCACACAAACTAAGACAATGATTGCGAAGGAAGAATTACCAGAAATTATGGTGGCTCATCGTCACGGCGTCTTTGTCTCCTTAAAGAAAGACGGACAATTACGTGGATGCATTGGAACCATCTTTCCAACAACGGATTGTGTTGCATCAGAAATTATTAGAAATGCGATTGCAGCAGCTACGGAAGATCCGCGATTTATTCCTGTTCGATTTGAAGAATTAAAACAGATTCAAATCTCCGTAGATGTCCTTATGACACCAACATCAGCAAGTATTGAGGAACTCGACCCAAAACGTTATGGTGTGATTGTAAGTAAAGGCATGCGTAAAGGGGTACTTTTACCTAATTTAGAAGGAGTCGAATCGGTAGATGATCAATTAGCGATTGCTTGTCAAAAAGCTGGCATTAATCCCGATGGAGATTTTGATATTGAAAAATTTGAAGTGATTCGTTATAAAGAAGGTGAGCGATAGTGGATTATCCCGTTCCGTTTTTTGAACGAAAACAAGATCGTATTCAATGTTTAATATGTCCACATAAATGTCTGATTTCAGAAGGAAAAACAGGAATATGCCGAGTTCGAACTGTACAAAATAATCAGCTAATGGTTATCAACTATGGCGAAGTTACCTCAGCAGCAGTTGATCCCATTGAGAAAAAGCCACTGTATCACTTTAAACCAGGAAAAAATATTTTATCACTTGGGAGTTTTGGTTGTAATATGACTTGTAGTTTTTGTCAGAACTATGAGATTTCTCAACATCGTCCTAAAACAGACACACTATCGATTGATGAATTAAGCGAGGCCTTAGCTTCGGTTGAGAATAATGCAGGAATAGCTTACACGTATAATGAGCCGCTAATGTGGTATGAATACGTTTATGATACGGCAAAAGAGTTAAAGCGTCGTAATCCTGACACGAGTGTTGTTATTGTCACAAATGGTTACGTTAATGAAGAACCTTTAATGAAATTATTATCCTATGTTGATGCAATGAATATTGATTTAAAGGGGTACTCAAATCGTTACTATCAAAAGATTTGCGGCGCTCAACTAGATCCAGTTCTAGAGACGATTAGACGTGCTAATGACTATATTCATATTGAAATTACCACGTTATTAGTCACAGATGAATTTGATGCTTTAGAAGAAGTAGAACAAATTGCCCAGTTTTTAGCGTCCATTAATCCAGATATCCCGCTACATTTAAGTCGTTATTTCCCCCGTTATAAAATGAAAAATGAAGCTACAAATGTTGATATCATGGCTCAAGCTGTGGCGGTTGCTAAGAAATATCTAAATTATGTCTATATCGGCAACGTTGCGGGTGCTGATACGAACACTTATTGTCCGAATTGTCATGAACGTTTAATTGAACGACATCAATATGAGACACGTTGTTTAATTCATGAGTCAAAATGCCCAACTTGTCACATACCAATTCCCATTAAGCTATGATGTTAAAAGCAATGCATGAAATTTGACTTTAATTAAGAGTCCATGTACAATATCTCCTGTTGAAAAAGAGGAGATGAATGAGAATGAAAAAAATATCAAATACGGCATTTGTTTATACAATTGTTGCATTAGTAGCGGGTGTGGTGTATCGAGAGTATACGAAAGTTGTTGGTTTCTCAGGTAAAACGAATTTATCGTTATTACACACTCATTTATTTACTTTAGGTATGTTATTTTTTTTAGTTGTGTTAGCATTAGAAACAACATTAAAGTTAAGTGAACAAAAAATCTTTAATGGATTTTTTATGACTTATAATGCGGGTTTAATTTTAACATCACTAATGATGGCAGTTCGTGGATTTTTACAAATTCAAGATGCTGAACTTTCTAAAGCAGTTAATGCCTCAGTTTCAGGAATATCTGGTGTTGGTCATATTTTATTAGGAGTAGGACTTATCTTATTCTTTATGAATCTTAGACGTACCATTGCAACAAAATAATCAAAAGACGTATTGAGTGATGGGGCTCAATACGTCTTTTTTATATTGAAATCATAGATTTTGATGGGGGAGTTGTCGATTGCTCTTTTGTTAAAAGGAAATGAACAATCATTGAGATAATTCCACTAATAATTAAAAAGGCATAAAAACTAATTCCACGACATAACAACATCGCTGGGACGATAAGGTTACTTGCAAAGAATAGTTTAAAAGCACTCATAAATGCATTTTCTGAAGCACCAACTGCCCCAGGAAGTGGGATGGATGAAACAGCTAATGAGACTAATGACTGAAGCGAGATAATTTGTAATAAAGTAAAGTCGTTAAGGTGGAATGCTTTATAAACAAAATAGGGCACTAGATAAGTAGAAGTTAATTGAATGGTTGTTGTAAAAACGACACGTAGTAATAAAAGAGGTCGTGTTTTAAGGTAATCTGCTCCTATGGTATACTCTTTTACTAGTGATTCTAGTTTAAATCGTGTCGCGGGTACATCTTTTATGATTCGAATAGCGCCTAACCATTTAGTAACTAAGTAGATTAATTGATAGATAAATTTTTTTGAAAACATCGCTAATAAAATACCAATCGTTAATAAAAGGTTAATTGTTACACTAAACATTAAGAAGTATTGAATTCCATGAAGATTAGTCATAATAAATTCATGGTTCAGAAGGAACATAATTCCAGCGTATGCCATCATGACCATTTGATAGACAACGGTAATAATTAATAAATTTAAGGAAGAATAAGAAAGATTGATGTTAGCTTTGTTCATATAAAACATTTGAGCGGGTTGCCCACCAGAGGAAGAGGGAGTAATTGAACTAAAATAGAAACCGATAAATGCAAATCCTAGACATTTTATGTAGGAAATCTTTTGTCCGAGGGCACGCATAATTGAGAATGTATTCATGGCTTCACACCCAACGAAGATAAACATCATACAAAGGCCTAATATAATATAGAATAAATTAACATCTTTTAATGTTTGAAGTAACGTAGGTAAAGATTGATCTTTAAAAATAAAATAGCTTGTAATTATGATTAGAGAAATCATAAATAAAAGGCTTACTGATGATTTTAGCTTATTATTCATTACTGGCTCCTTTCTAGAGAAATGAATTTCAATCCTTTTATTTTTAATTGTGGGATGGCTAGTTCTAAGGCACCGATGGTATTTAAAGGGGCCCCGTAATCAGCGCCGCAATCATGACTAGAATCATGTAAACAGATTATTGAATTTGAATGACACTGTTTAATCAATCGTTCTTTTAAGAGAGATTTAGATTGATTTTTCCAGTCTTGAATCATGACATTCCAAAGACAAAGTTTTAATTGATGTTTTTTCATGAAGTGATAAGTAAATAAATTCATATGTCCCCAGGGTGGACGATAAAGGTGACACGTTACATTTAATTGATTCATAATGTCGAGGCTTTGTTGAAAGTCTTTTTTTGTATAGAAATAACTATGTAACCATGCATTTTTATGTTCGAGTGAATGAAGACCGATTTCATGTCCTTCATCTATCATACGTTTGATGAGATGAGGATATTTTTTAGCGTTCTTTGCAACAACAAAAAAGATAGCTTTTATATCGTGTTTGTTTAGGAGATCGAGAAGCTTCTCAGTATAGATTTCATCAGGTCCATCATCAAAGGTGAGAAGTATTCCTTGTTGTTGAGTATCGGTGATTGCATTTGAATTAAAGTGTTTATGGTAATAGGTTGGTAAAATTGAGTGGATGATAAACACACTTAGTGGTAATAATAAAAAAATCATTATTGTTAGGCTCCTAACTGACAGTTTTGATAAGACAGGATAATGGTATCAAGTGTCGCATGATTGAGCTGCTGCTTAAGTGACTTCATATTTTGTCGTATTTCATAGAGATTTGTTTCGTCATTTAAAATTTGAGAGAGATAGTGAATATTTATCAGTTGCTGTTTTGATATAATTCGACCGAGTCGATGGTAATTAATGAATTGAGCATTTTTCATTTCTTGTTGTAAAAAAGGTTCGATAATTAACATCGGTAGTTCGGAATGAATCGCTTCAAATATAGTGATTCCCCCTGGTTTAGAGATGATTAAATCAGCTTGTTGCATGTAGTTATAGACTTGATTAGTAAAACCAATGACATCGATGTTTTCATATTTTCCATGTAATTTCTGAAAAAGTTTTTTATTCCCTCCTGTAATCAGCGTTGTTTTTATATTTTTTAAGTTATTTAACTCTTTATAGAACTTTTTTGATTTTGGTAATAAACCTAGACCACCACCCATGATTAAAAGGTGTTTATTTTCTTGATGTAACTGAGGTAATACATGATGGGATTTAAAGGCTAATTTGACTGGAATTCCAATTACATGAAGTTTATTTCGAGGAATTCCTTTTTCGATTAATTCTGACTGAAGAGAAGGACTTCCTACTAAGTAACAGTCTGTTTGATCATTAATCCATTCTGAATGACTACTAATATCTGTAATACAAGTAATCAGTGGAATTTGACAACTAGATTTAGTTTTATAATGAGAAACTAACTGAGAACAATAAGGAATGGTTGAAATAATCACTGTTGGTTTTGTAATTAAAAGTAATTGTTGTAGTGATTTATAGAAGTAATCGCCTAATATAGGTTTTGAAGTTTCGTTGCCATTTTCTGTATAGTTATAAAATATATTATAGCATATAGATGCTCGATTGATAAGGAGACTAAAGCTTCGGTAAATGAGTTTTGAGATATGTGGCAGTGTATAGTCGAATATATCGACAATCGTAACATCTGAATTTTCAATGGTAGATTTAAGTTGTTCCTCTATTGAATAGGATGCTGAGTAATGCCCCATTCCAAATTTCCCTGTTAAAATTAGAACTTTCATATTATTTCCTCCTGTTTCCTATAGGTTTATTATAGAAATTAAATCTTTAGATTTGTTCTATAAAAATCTTAAGATTTTTTAAAGATTCTCTGAATAATACGTTAAGAAAATAATGGTATTTTAACTAACAAGGGAGTGTAAGTTTAAACAATAACTGTTTTCTTACCCTGAATAATGAATATATTTGGATTAGGAGTATAACCGTGTCGATTAGGATAAATTAACATAATGTAGTAACAGCTAGAGTTTAGGAAAAATTATGGATCAGAAAAGGGGATTTAGATGATGAATCAAGTAGAAAATTATTTTGAACGAGTGGCAAATGATATTAAAGAAAAAGCGCCATTATATTTGAAGATGAGTCATCAAATTCATGAAAAACCTGAATTAGGCAATGAGGAACAATTTGCGTGTCAATTACTGACTAATTTATTAAAAGAGGAAGGATTTGAGGTTGAGATTGATATTGCTACCCATCCAACAGGTTTTATTGCGCGTAAGAAAAGTCAGAAGGAAGGACCCTCAATTGGAATACTCGTTGAATATGATGCATTAAGAGGCTTAGGGCATGCGTGTGGTCATAATATTATTGCTATGATGAGTATAGGTGCGTCTTTAGCTATTTCTTCAGTCCTTGATGAGTTAGGTGGAAAGGTAGTTGTTTACGGAACACCTGCTGAAGAGGGAGGACCACACGGGAATGCAAAGGAGAGTTATGTACAAGAGCATCTATTTGATGAAGTTGATGTCTGTATGATGATTCATCCGTTTCATACAACAGCCCCTACTCAACCAACCCTTGCGATTGTTAAACCTGAATTTGAGTTTTTTGGTCGTCCTTCTCACGCGGGAGCAGCACCTGAAAAAGGGATTAATGCCTTAGATGCTATGCTTCTATTTTATAGTGGGATTAATGCCATGCGGCAGCAAATGCCACCAAGGGTTTTAATTCATGGAATTATTACAAATGGTGGTGAGGCGCCAAATATTATACCTGCATATACGAAAGCTAGCTTTTATATTCGAGCTCCTAAATCTGATTTATGTGATATTTATAAAGAAAAAATTTTAAAAATTGGTCAAGGTGCTGCATTAGCAACAGGATGTAGGTTTAAATATGATGATTCACTTAACCGAGTGAGGGAAATGTTCATTATCCCAAGTTTCGAAAATCTTTTTATTGAGGAAGCCAATCGATTAGGGTTAGAGGTTAAAACGAAAGATTGTAAAAGCATTGGTTCAACCGATGCAGGAAATGTGAGCCAGGTGGTTC
This sequence comes from Turicibacter sp. T129, assembly GCF_025594975.1. Classification (NCBI taxonomy): domain Bacteria; kingdom Bacillati; phylum Bacillota; class Erysipelotrichia; order Erysipelotrichales; family Turicibacteraceae; genus Turicibacter; species Turicibacter sp. T129. Next base: position 128,561 of record NZ_JAMQUU010000018.1, read on the forward strand.
CAACGATTCATCCAACGATTAAAATTTGTAATGATTCTATTACGATTCATACGGAGGAATTTAAACAGGCAGCTAAATCAGAAGCAGGTGATCAAGCTATTATTGATGGCGCAATCATTTTAGCGCGTATTGCAGTTCGCTTATTGACGGATGATGATTGTTTGAAAATGATTAAAGAAGAATTCCAAAAAATAAAAGAAGCTCATTTATCTGAAGTAATTGAAGAGAGGGGTTAAAGAAGCCCTCTTTTTATATGTTCTTCAACTAAGAGATACATAAAGGGGCAAAAATATACATTAATGTATAATTTTTTAATGAACGGAAGAATATTTGAAGCGTACGAATAAATATAATGATTAATATAAAAGGAGGGGAATAGATGAGTTACATTGTGGATAGTTTAGTTGAACTAATCGGGAATACACCTTTATTGCGTTTAAACAAATATAGTCAGCAAGTAGGAGCAAAGGCAGAGTTAATTGCTAAGCTAGAGTATTTTAATCCAGCGGGAAGTGTAAAAGATCGAATTGCTTGTGCCATGATTAAAGCAGCTGAAAGCCAAGGGGTTTTAACGAAAGAATCGATGATTGTTGAACCGACGAGTGGAAATACGGGGATTGGCTTAGCCTTTGTTGCGGCAGCTAAAGGTTATCAATTAACGTTAGTGATGCCAGACACGATGAGTATCGAGCGTCGAAAGTTATTAAAAGCTCTTGGTGCCAACCTTGTTTTAACAGAAGGGGCGAAAGGGATGAAAGGTGCCATTGCTAAAGCTGAGGAACTTTGTCAAGAAATTCCGGGGGCGATAATGCTTCAGCAATTTGAGAACCCGGCTAATCCAGCTATTCATCGTTTGACGACAGCTGTTGAAATTTGGAATGATACAGATGGATTAGTTGATATCTTTGTTGCTGGCGTTGGGACAGGTGGAACAATCACAGGAGTAGGAGAAGTATTAAAGGAATATAACCAAAATGTGAAAGTAGTTGCAGTTGAACCAGCAACTTCACCCGTTTTATCAAAAGGGGTAGCCGGCCCTCATAAAATTCAAGGAATTGGTGCTGGATTTGTTCCGAATGTTTTAAATTGCAATATTATTGATGAGATTATCTCTGTATCAAATGAAGATGCCTTTCAAACATCACGTCTATTAGCGGATGCAGAAGGTTTATTAGTGGGCATTTCTTCTGGAGCAGCGGTCTATGCTGCAACTGAGTTAGCTAAACGTGAAGAAAATGTAGGGAAACGAATTGTTGTGATTTGTCCAGATACAGGTGAACGCTATTTATCAACTGGATTATATAATGAAGACTAATGAAAAGGTGAGCATTTTAGCTCACCTTTAGTATTTTTATAAAATATTAATTAGTCGACGATTGATGACCATTGATTCTTTTTTTGGAAGAACAATGGTAAGTGTATCATTAGTTAAGTTGGCTGTAATTTTATCGGCATCAACGTCGTATAGACTGAAGCTTTGTGAAAAAGAACTACTTTGGTAAGCTTGTCCTGTTTCTTCATTTGCTTGAACAACTTGTTTTACTGTTAGGATTAAATTTTGATTTTCAACAGCTAACTGGATATTTTCCCGTTTTAAATTTGGAAGTGTCAACGTGAAAATATATTCTGTTCCTTGATCATTAAAGGTTGTATTATTCATTGGTGTAAAAGCAGATTGAAAAGTGTTTAACATCATCGTTTCCATATGATTAAAAATATCAAAAAAATTAACGGGTGCTAATGATTCATTTTTTCCGCCAAAGGGTGTTAAATTTGACATCCTATCTCCTCCTTATCTGAGATAAAAGTTATACAACATATCATATGCGATTGTCATATTTGAGTGTCTATTTTGGAGAGATTGCATGAATGAAATGGGTATGATAAACTGATAATGAGAGGTGTGATACAATGAATATAATTGAAATTGCGAAACTGGCAGGAGTATCAAAGTCAACCGTCTCTAGATATTTAAATGATGGATATGTCAGCGAGGAAGCTAGCGAGAAAATAAAAGAAGTAATTGAACAAACGGGGTTTGTTCCAAGACGACAAGCTCAGGCTATGCGTTCACAAAAAACAAATTTAATTGGTATTATTGTTCCAAAAATTAGTACAGAAACAGCTGCTCATGTCATTGAAGGAATTACTAATGAATTAAGTAACGCTGGGTATGAAGTACTAATCGGAAATACAAGTCAATCGATTGAAAAAGAATTCGATTACTTAAAAGTCTTTAAAAACCAAGTAGACGGAATTATTTTTATGGCTACTGAAATTACACCTAAACATTATGAGTTATTTGAGCAGTTACATATTCCGATTGTTGTTGTTGCTCAAAAAGTAAAGGATTATCCATGTATTGTTCATGATGATTATCATGCATCTAAAGATGCCATTAACTATTTAATTGATAAAGGTCATCGTTCAATAGGATTTATTGGCGTTGGTGAATATGATGTTGCGGTTGGAATTGAGCGTAAAAAAGGGTATTTAGATGCTTTAGAAGAACAGAAAATTGAAGCTCAATCAGAGTATATTCAAATTGGGGATTTTAGTCATGAAAGTGGATTTAACTTGACTAAGCATTTAATGTCGTTACCAAAACCACCAAGTGCAATTTTTGCCGTGACTGATAACTTAGCTATTGGATGTATGGAATATTTAAAAGAAAATGGATATAAGATCCCTGACGATATTGCAGTCATGGGGCTAGGTGATATAAAAATCGCTGCTTATATGACACCAGGGCTTACAACTGTTCATTATCATTTTCAGACGATGGGAGCTAAAAGTGCTAATCTTTTAATGCAGTTAATTCAATCAGGAAAAGAAAGCTCTAAAAATTATGAAAGCAATTTTATTTTTAATTATAGACTTATAGAACGTGATAGTGTATAATAATCTTCGTGATGAAGGTTATTATTTTTTTGAACCTGATGGGAACGTTCCTGCAAAAATCTCATTAAGTAACCATAAAAACCAATTATAAATACAGTCCAAAAAGAAAGCGTTAATTTATTTTTTTAGGACTTTGTGGGAACGTTCCCTCAAAGAAACTCAAAGTAGTAAACATTGAAGTGAGAAAAATGGAAAACAATAATGGCGTTTAGAAGAAATAATAAGTCGTCAGCTCAATGAAACAATGTATCATCTTCAACTATATATTAGTCATCCTAAAATGATTAGTATATTTACTTGTAGACAGGATACTTAGGAAGAGTAAAAAGTTATGACAAACCCAAATTATGCCGAAGTCGCTAAGGTTATTCTTGAAGCAATCGGTGGAAAAGATAATGTTGCTAGTGCTGCGCATTGTGCGACACGCTTACGTTTAGTTTTAAACGATGAGTCAAAAGTAAATAAAGCAGAAATTGAAAAAATGGATATTGTTAAAGGTGTATTTTCAACAGCGTGACAGTTCCAAATTATTATTGGACAAGGAACAGTTAATCGCGTGTATGCTGAATTAGCAGCACTTGCTGGAATTCAAGAGATGAGTACAGCAGATGTTAAAGATGCAGCAATGGAAAAATTAAATCCATTCCAACGCTTCTGTCGTATGCTATCAAACATCTTTGTACCAATTATTCCTGCAATCGTTGCAGCAGGTTTATTAATGGGGATTTTAGGAATCGTTGATAAAGTTGGTTTAGGACACTTAACTGATACTTGGTGGTTTATGTTATTAGATATGTTCTCATCTGCGGCATTTAATTTCTTACCAATCTTAATCGCAATTTCAGCTGCAAAGCAATTCAAATGTAATCCTTACTTAGCAGCCACAATTGGGGGAATTATGATTCACCCTGCATTACAAAATGCTTGGACATCAGGAACTGGTTATGAAACAGTTAATGTATTAGGAATCATTGATATGCCTTTACTTGGATATCAAGGAACAGTATTACCAATTTTAATCGTTATCTTTGTAATGTCATACATTGAAAAATATACACGTAAATATATGCCTAAAATGTTAGATATTTTATTAACGCCATTAATCACTGTATTAGTGACAGGATTCTTAGCGTTAGTTGTTATTGGACCAATTGCTAATACAGTAGGTTCAGCAATTTCAACATTCTTTACATATGCCTTAAATAACTTCGGTATCTTCGCGGGATTATTATTAGGTGGATCTTATTCATCAATCGTAATCACTGGTATTCATCATAGTTTCCATGCTGTTGAGTTAGAGTTAATTGGAAATACCGGATTTAACTCATTATTACCAATTTGGTCAATGGCAAATGTAGCACAAGGTGGGGCAGCATTCGCTGTTTACTTCTTAGCTAAAAATAAAAAAACAAAAGCAATTGCTTTACCATCTGCCATTAGTTGTTTATTTGGTGTAACTGAAGCAGCAATTTTTGGGGTAAACATGAAGTATGGTCGTCCATTCATCGGAGCTGCAATTGGTGGGGCTTTAGGTGGAGCTTACATTGTATTCTCTAAAGTTGTATTTACAGCTGTTGGAGTAACTGGACTTCCAGCCTTAGCAATTTCTGCACCTGGAACAACATTAAACTATTTAATTGCAATGGGAATTGCAGTTGTAGGAGCTTTCATTGCGACATGGATTCTTGGAATTAAAGAAGACTAATTAAATAAATTCATAGATAGAAAATGGATAATGGGGGACTCTCCGTTATTCATTTTTCTGTATTATAGCAAAAAGGAGAACGGTATCATGAAAAAAGTTATTTCAATTGGAGAAGCATTAATCGATTTCATTCCACAACAAAAAGGAGTAGCACTTAAAGATGTAGAAGGATTTCTACGTGTGCCAGGTGGAGCCCCATTAAACGTTGCAGCAGCTGTCGCTAAATTAGGTGGAAAAGCACAAATGTTAACAAAATTAGGGATCGATGGATTTGGAGATGCAATCTTAGAAGAAGTTAAGCCATTAGGTGTAGATGTTTCACGTGTAGGACGTACAAATCAAGCTAATACAGCCTTAGCATTCGTTTCTTTAAAAGAAGATGGAGAGCGTGATTTCTCATTCTATCGTAATCCAAGTGCTGATATGTTATTAAGTGAAGATGAAATTCATGAAGAAGATTTTGAAAATGGATCAATCTTACACTTCTGTTCTGTTAGCTTGATTGATGCACCAATTAAACAAGCTCATAAAAAAGCTATTGAGTATGCAACAAAATATAACGGAATCATCAGCTTTGATCCTAACGTTCGTTTACCATTATGGGAGTCACCAGAAGCTTGCCGTCAAGCTATTTTAGAATTTTTACCTTTATCAAATATTGTTAAAATTAGTGATGAAGAATTAGAATTCATTACTGGAATTAAAGATGAGCAAGAAGCATTAAAATCATTATTCGTTGGAAATGTAGAAGTTGTTATTTATACAAAAGGGACAAATGGATCAGACTTCATCACAAAAGAACGAAAAGTGACTGTTCCATCGTTTACAGTAAAAGCTGAAGATACAACAGGAGCAGGAGATTCATATATCGGATCGTTCTTATATCAAGTTGCTCAAACAGTTAATACGTTAGAAGAGTTAGTTCAATTAGATGAAGTAAAAGTGACTGAAATCATGACATTTAGCGCAGCAACTGCAGCATTAACTGTTTCTAAAAAAGGTGCCATTGCAGCATTACCTACAAAAGAAGCAGTGATTGAAATGATGAATCGATAATTTTTAGGAGGATGTGAGGATGATGACAAAACAACAGTTTATTAACCAAATTGCTGCAGAAAAAGCGAATCAGTTACCCATAGTTAATGGGGATGAGTGGCGTAATAAATTTCATCTCATGGCACCTATTGGTTGGATTAATGATCCAAACGGATTATGTTATTTTAAAGGATTATATCATGTGTTTTATCAATATTCACCCCTAGATGCGAAAGGTGGATTAAAGTTCTGGGGACATTATACATCACCAGATATGGTAAACTGGACAGAGCATGAAGTAGCCTTATTCCCAGACATCGCTTCAGATGTAGATGGGGTTTATTCAGGATCTGCTTTAGTTCATAATGATGAAATGTATTTATTCTATACTGGAAATGTTAAACATAAAGGTGATCATGATTACATTTTAACGGGACGAGAGCAAAATGTAATTATGGTTAAATCGACAGATGGGTTTAATTTCTCTGAAAAGCAAGTTTTATTAACGAATGAAGATTATCCTAAAAATATGGGATTACATGTTCGTGATCCAAAAGTGTGGGAAGAAGATGGAGTCTTCTATATGGTTTTAGGTGCACGTTCAATTGATGATAAAGGATATGTCTTACTGTATAAATCAACAAACTTAACAGATTGGGAATTATTAAGTGTTCCAGCTGGTGGATTAGATGATATGGGATACATGTGGGAGTGTCCAGATACATTCAAATTAGAAGGAAAGGACATCTTCATGTTCTCTCCACAAGGAATGGATGCTAAAGGATTAAAGTATCATAATGTTTATCAAAGTGGATATGCTGTTGGATCATTTGATGAAAATAAACAAATATTATCATTAGGTGCTTTTGATGAATTAGATCGTGGCTTCGACTTTTATGCACCGCAAACTTTTAAAAACCATGATGGACGTATTATTATGTATGGATGGGCTGGTGTACCAGATGCCGTTGAACACAGTAATCCAACTATTGAAAAAGGATGGCAACATTGTTTAACATTACCACGTGAATTAGTTTTAAAAGGTGAAAAATTATATCAAGTGCCAGTAGAAGAGCTAAAAGCACTGCGTAAAGATGAAACAATTATTAAAGAGATTAATTTAGGTCAATCACAAGTATTCAAATTATTTGAAAATAATACATACGAATTAAACCTAGACTTCAAAAATACAACTTCATTTGAATTAGATTTTCGTGAAGATTGTCAATTAACATTTAAAGATGGAATTTTTACATTATCATTAGGTCGAAGTGGATACGGACGTGATTACCGTCGTGTTGAGATTAAAGCTATCTCAAATGTACGTATCTACTCTGATAACTCAATTTTAGAGATTTATTTAAATGAGGGGGCTGAAGTTTTTACTTCACGTATTTATAATAAAAAATTAGATGAAACATTAACTTTATCAGGAACAGGTGACGTTACGTTAACTAAATGGTCATTGTAGTGTTAATGAAGGGGTAATCATTTTAGGTTATCCCTTTTTTGATGAAAGATATGGCGTTATAATTGTTGAAAAGATATAGGATTGAGAAGAAAAGCGATAAATAAAAACACAGCATGGCTGTGTTTTTGTTATTTTGTTTTGCGTAATTCTTCCTTTAATTGACGCTTTGGTAAGTTGCGACGTAGTTTACGTTCAATCATATTAAATTCGAGATTATCTTTTGGTGCGACAAACATACATGTGTATCCATCTTCACCTGCACGACCTGTACGCCCAATACGATGAATATAAATCTCAGGTGTTTCTGGAACATCATAGTTATAAATATGAGTCACACCACTAATATCAAGTCCACGTGAAGCAACATCTGTTGCAATTAAGTATTGTAAATCTGCATCACGGAAGGATTTCAAGATACGTTCACGCTTATTTTGTGCAATATCACTATGAATGACTTGAACGTTAAATCCACGTTTTTTCATTTTAGCAAATAATTCATCGGCGCGACGCTTAGTACGAGCAAAGATAATGGCTAAGAATGGATTATCTTCTTCAAGAACTTGGCAAAGTGTATCTGCCTTCCAACGATCCGTTGTTTCAATTACTTCTTGACGAATCGTATCAATCGTCACCTTCTTAGGTTCAATCGTTACCATTGTTGGTGAGTAAGTATAGTGGTAAGCAAGTTTTTTAACATTTGGTGCCATTGTTGCAGAAAAGCATAGTGTTTGACGATTACGAGGAGTTGCTCTTAAAATTTGATCAACTTCATTTCTAAATCCCATTAATAACATTTGATCTGCTTCATCAATGACGACTGTTTTAACTTTATTTAAATCTATTGTTCCACGTTCAATATGGTCAATTAATCGTCCAGGAGTTGCAATGATTAAATGAATAGTACCTTTTAATTTATTTAGCTGAGAACCGATATTGCGTCCTCCGTAAGCTGCTAACACATTAATAGCTTTTCCTTTAGCTAATTGATTAGCTTCTTCTGTAATTTGTAAAGCTAACTCTCGAGTAGGCGTGATAATTAATGCTTGAGTTGCACAGACATCAGGTGAAATATTTTCAAATAATGGTAATAAGAAAGCTAATGTTTTTCCGGTTCCTGTTTGAGCCTGAGCAATTACATCTTTATAGTCTTTAATTAATGGAATACACTCTTCTTGAATTGAAGTAGGAGTTGTAATTCCTGATTTTTTTAAAACTTGAACCAATGGTTCACTAATCCCTAAATCTTTAAAATTCATAATGACATACCTTTCGTTCTTGTATTCAATTAATCATACCATAGTCTATGCAAAAATACATGAGTAATTAATTTATAGTGATTTATAATTGATATACTGTGTTTACAATTAAGATTGAAGTGACGTAATCCGTTGATTATAGTAATAAAATACTTGGTGATAAAAAGTAAAGGGGGAATTCTTTAGCAAAAGGAAACTAACAAAATATTATTGTTAATAATGCTTTGCAGAAAAAAAGAACATATAGTGTATTTTTGTATTAAAAACTATATGAAAAGTCGATACATTTAATCTGTTATATGTTAGAATTTAACTGACATAGGTAAAAACTGGGAAGGTGATGGAGGCTGAAACTGAATAACGTAAGTCCAAAAGTTAAATGTTTATACGATAAATTTTTTGAAACTGAATCAGATATAGAGAAGGTATTAACATTTGTTGCTGAACAGAGAAGGTGCAATGAAGTCTCTACAAGTGAGATTAAGCAATTAATTTCAATAATGAGAAGTCAGCAATTTAATCTTATTGCGGCTAAGTTGCTTAATATGTTAGGATATTTATTGCTTAATCAAGGGGAGACACAGGCGGCTATTGATTTGTGGGATGAGGCTATATCAATTTTTGAAAAAAATGAAGATGAAGCTGGGATAGTCCAAAGTTACAGTGGTTTAATGTGTGGTTATTTTAACCTTGGCCTATATGATGAGAGTATTGATTTTGGAGTGAAGGGACTAAGACTGGCACAGGAATCAGGGGATGATCAATTATTACTATTAACGTTAGGAAATATTGCATTTAATTATTATGCATTAGAAAAATATGAGGAAGCAAAAGAAGCAGTAAAATTGATAAGATGTTTAAAAGAACCAGTCGTGGAGGGGAATAAAGTATCTTTAGATCAGTTAGAAGCTGGCATTTGTTTAGTCGATAATAATCTTGAGGAAGCTAAGTATTTGATTGATCGTGCTTATGAACGAGTACTTAACCTTAATCATCCGGCATTATTGTCAGAAACTTTACGTATGAGAGGAAAAGTTTATTATCAACTTGGTGATGATAAAGTATATGAGGAAAGCTTTGAAGAATCAATTCATCTAGCACAGGAAGGAAATTTTTTAGAATACCTGGCACAAACGTATTATGAGTGGGGGAAAATCGAGTTAGCGAAGGATAATAAATTAAGAGGAGAGCTATTTCTGTTAGAAGCTGATCATTACGTTAAGCGTCTTGGAAGTCCATTACTATCTGTTAATATATGTAGGGTTTTAATTGAATTTTATAAATCATTAAATATTTTTGAACTTGCCTTGCATTATTATGAAAAATGTTCGGAAGTAGAAAGAAAGGCTCACCTAAAGCGTTCTGAGCTTTGGGAGAAGCGAATTAATCGAGAGAAATATATTAGTGAAGCAAAGATTTTTAAGTCACTCTATGATGAATTAGAAACTATTTCTCATATCGGTCGTTCGTTTACAGAAACATTAAGTTTGGAAAAATTAATCATTCATGTTCATGAACAACTTTCTAAAATGATGGATACGACTGTATTAGCTATTACAGAGGTTAACGAAGAGAAAAATTGCTTAGACTATTTAATATATTTAGAATCAGGTAATCGATTGAACTCTGGATATGTTAGCTTAGACGATGAGAATAGTTTAGGCGTTTATTGTATTAAACAAAAGGAAAATTTAATTATTAATAATTTAGATGAAGAATATGAACTATATCAGTTAAAAAAGGATGAAACGATTTTATTTCAAAAAGGTATTAAATCCATACTTTGTTGTCCTTTAATCATTCGTAATGAACTTAAAGGGTATATTACTGTTCAATCTTATGAAATTAACTCATACACTCAACGCGATTTAACTAAGTTAAGTGTTTTAGCTTCTTATATTATTATTGCTTTAGAAAATGCTAAGTTATATCGTCAAACAGCTTATTTGGCTCGCTATGATGGATTAACAAGTTTATATAATCGAGTAGAGGCACTAAAAAAAGGAGAAAAATTATATCGGCTAGCTAAACATAAAAATCCAATGAGTGTTATCATGATTGATATTGATCATTTTAAACTTATTAATGATACATATGGTCATCAAATAGGTGATCAAGTTATTCAACTATTTAGTAATTTATTGAAGACCAAGCGTAATCGTGATACGGTAATTGGGAGATATGGAGGAGAAGAGTTTATCATCTTTTTAAATCATCGGAATATTGATCAAGCTTGTGAATTTGCAGAACAATTAAGAGAAGAATTGAAGGAGCTTAGTTTTAGATTTAATCAATTAGGAATAAAAGAAGTGACAGCAAGTTTAGGCGTTCACGAGTATCGATTTAATGAAGATTTGTTAGACGATGGAATTTATGCAGCGGATCAAGCAATGTATCATTCAAAAACCAATGGACGTGATCAAGTGACAAGCTACAGGAGATTAATATTAGAAAAATTAGCTCCCTCAAAAGTAAGTGAAAATTAAAGAATTAAAAAACCTGAGATAATCGACCAAGTTGGTGTTATTTAATCAGGTTTTTCTTTTTGGGAAATGATTTTTAAGAGATTAATTTAAGGGTAGAGATTTTTTTATGACTCGTCTGTTTAAAAGGCTATTTTTTATTTGAATGAAATGATATTACGCTAAGATGAAACATACTATTTATTAGAAACCTTAAAGCTTGATGAGCAATATGGCAAAGAGTGAAAGAGGTGTCTTATGAAGAAAATACAAGGGATTGATAAAGAAATTAAAAAACTTAAGGCGCACCTTACTCAACTAAAACTAAATGTTAAGACTAGGTCGATGGGAGTATTATTAAATCAAGAAGCAACTATTCGGAAAAAAATGAAAGTTGTTCAATATTTATTGAATCAACTAGAAGAAACGAATGAGCAACAAATCTATCAAGACTATTTAAGGTTACTAAATGACGCATCAGAACAAATTTTAAATTTATATAATGAGGAGAATGAAACTGAATATCGACTGGAAGAAGTGATTGAGGGATTTGAAGAAGAATACATGCAAAATGGAGTATTATATATTTTACTTAGTCGTTATTTACCAGGATTAATGAATTCTCCTCATTTTGCTATTTTACCGTCACATCCGAAAGATGAGTACCCTATAGCACGTCAGATGAAACGTAAGTTTTATTTACATTTAGGAGAGACGAATACAGGAAAAACCTATCATGCGATGAAGAAACTTGAATTAGGAGAGGATGGAATCTATTTAGCTCCACTTCGTTTATTGGCACTTGAAAATTACGAGAAAATGAACCAAGATGGCGTTAAGTGTCATTTGTTAACAGGAGAAGAGGAGGTACTGATTGAAGGGGCTCATCATATTAGTTGTACGATCGAAAAGTTGGATTTAGAAAAAGAGTATCATGTCGCAGTCATTGATGAGGTTCAATTGATTCAAGATAGTATTAGGGGGGCATCTTGGACACGTGCTATTTTAGGGATTTTAAGTCCAGAAATTCATTTATGTGGCGCACTTAATGTGAAGTCATTATTAATCCAAATGATTACTGAATGTGGGGATGAATACGAGTGTATCGAGTATTTCCGTAATATTCCCTTACAGTTTGAGTCTACTGCTTATCAATTAAATAAACCGATTAAAGGGGATGCTCTGATTGCATTTTCTAAAAAGAAAGTTTTAGAACTATCCAGATATTATCAAGATCGAGGGTTTAAGACGAGTATTATTTATGGAGATTTACCACCAGAAGTACGTCGAATTCAATATCAATCCTTTAGTGAGGGACAAAGTGAGTTACTCATTTCAACTGATGCCATTGGGATGGGAGTTAATTTACCAATTCGAAGAATTGTATTTGTTAGTGCTAAAAAGTTTGATGGGGAAGTCGTTCGTGAATTGACGTCACAAGAGGTAAAACAAATTGCTGGACGAGCAGGACGCAAAGGGATTTATGAAATCGGCTATGTCACAGGCTTAGATGAGCATTTGGCATTTGTAAAAGAAAAGCTAGAATGTAAAGATGAAGTCATTCAGCAGGCTATTATTGGTCCACATGAATCGATGCTTGAAATTAAAGGGATTCCTTTGATTGAGAAACTAATGATTTGGGAAAATCATTATCAAGATATTCACCATTATAAAAAGATGGATATCGAGCGGTATTTGTTTGTATTGACTCAAATTAAACACTATAAGCTCTCGCAATGGGTACAATGGAAAATTATGAAACTACCTGTAAATTTCATGCAAATGGATTTATTGAATTTATTATTACTCTATATCGAGGAACACTTTATCAATGGAAATAGTGAATTAACGAAACCTCGTCTACATGCTGAAGATCTTGAAATACTTGAAATTCACTATCAAGAAGTTAATTTATATTACTCTTTTTCAAAAGTGTTCCATCTCGAATTTGATATAAATTGGGTTTATCGTGAACGCTCTAAGGTTAGTAAAAAATTGAATTATTTATTACTGCGCCTCTAAATGAAAGTTTTTAAATATAATGCAGTAAATATGTTTCTGTATATCCAAAATAAAAAAAAGCAACTTTTTAAAAGTTGCTTTTTTTTACTTATTAGGGATCTTGTGAATAAGCTGATATTAATAAATTAATAGTTAATCTTTTTTCATTAGTATCATCCAAATAATAGCTGGATTACTTATTCAACTGAATATAATTTTAATTAATTTGGAATAATTTTTTCTGCTTTTTTCTCGATAATTGGTAAGAAGTATTGGATACATGGTCCAATTAAAAGTGTTGTGATAATTGTTCCAAGTCCTAAAACTCCTCCTAAAGAGAAACCAACTACAATGAAGATAACGTCCATTGTGATACGAACCCATTTGTATTGCCAGCTTGTTTTATCAACAATAATTAATGGTAATTGGTCAGTTGGAGCAACACTTAATTCAGCTGATTTTAAAATTGAGAATCCAATTGCGATAACAACACAGCTAATAGCTACAATTAATAAACGAACAATTAATGGTAAAGCATCAATACCTACGTTATTTAATAAGTTATTAATTAAATCTAAGAATGGTCCTGCTGTAATAACAGCTAAGAATGTTCCTAAACGGATGTATTCACGAGTGAAGATTAACATACCAATAAATACAATTCCCATAACTAAAATATTAGCTTGGCCAACAGTAATGTGTAATAAATTTGCTAAACCTTGCATAAAGATTGTAAAAGAATCAACCCCAGTATTTGATTTAATAAAGAATGCTACCCCCAACTGGATAATGAAACATCCTACTAAAAAGAACATGATTCGAACGATATAGTTTTTAATATTAAATTTACTCATTATAATCCTCCTATGAGACTGTAAAATAAATAGCCCTTACATTTGAAACTGTATACATAATATAAAAAATATGATAAAAAGTCAACTACCATATGTTATTTTGTCGTATTTATTTTTTTATATTCCATTAAAAGTCAGTTAAACTACTAAATGGAAAAAGCATATAATATAATTAGAATGAAATATTAGGGATTTATTGTATGATAATGATTATTTTATCTAAGAAAAATCAATAATAGTAGGTGAAATACATAGAGAGATCACAAGAAGTTGAAGTGGGGAGGAGGTGTCTGATGTTAATAACACAAGGTAGATATTCATCTTATTTAGATGAATATAATAAAATTACAATACTTGTTCCAAAAAGTTATTATAATGGAGAAATTGCTCCATTTAAGCTTATCAATATGACGACATCAGAGGCTTATGAGTTAAAGGTAGAAGAGAAGTTTGATTTTGGTAACGAGTTAAAATATAGCTTATCTATCCAAGGATTTGTCACAGTAGGAACTGAATATCAAGTCATGGATTGTTATAAAAATACAAGCTATTTATTTTTAGGTTATATTGCGAGAACTGAAGAATTTGATAAACGGTTTTATTATAATGGTGATGATTTGGGGCCAAGTTACAGTAAGAACATGACAAGATTTAAACTATGGGCACCAACTGCTACACAAGTTCAATTAATTTTATATGAAAATGATGTAACCCATTTTAGACGTATGAAGCGACTATCTAAGGGAATATGGGAACTGACTATTTATCAAGATTTAGAAGGGTGTCGTTATCGATATGAGATTGTTAATAATTTAGTACGCCAAGAAACGATTGATCCTTATGCTATAGCTTCTACTGTAAATGCAGAATATAGTGTCGTTGTGGATCCGTTGAAATGTGTTAAAGTTAAACATGAGTTGAGACCTAAACTAAATAAGCCGACTGACGCCATTATTTACGAATTAAGTATTCGAGATTTTACGATTCATCCATCTTCACGAGTTAAAAATCGTGGGAAATTTTTAGGGATAACAGAAGAGATAATAGATGAAAAAACAGGATATCACTATGGTCTGTCTTATTTAAAGGAATTAGGTGTGACACATATTCAATTACTGCCTATTTTCGATTTTGCTGGTGTCGATGAAAACTTTCCAGAGCAATCTTATAACTGGGGATATAACCCAGTCCAGTATAATATTCCAGAAGGAAGCTATGCTTTAAATCCGAAAGATCCTTATTCACGTATTAATGAATTAAGAACGATGGTTAACATCCTACATGAGCATGGGTTTGGTGTGATTATGGATGTGGTTTATAATCATGTTTATGAACGACGGACCTTCCCGTTTGATGCAATGGTTCCAACTTATTTTTATCGTTATGATTATCAAGGAATGCCATCAGATGGAACAGGGTGTGGTAATGATTTGGCAACAGAACGACTCATGGTTCGTAAATATATTTTAGATTCAGTTAAGTTCTGGGTAGAAGAGTATGGAATCGATGGATTTCGCTTTGATTTGATGGGAATTATTGACGTTGATACGATGAATGAAATTCGTCAACTTTGTGAGGAACTTTATCCAAGTATTCTTCTTTATGGTGAGGGGTGGGATATGAATACCCCATTACCACAAGCTCAAAAGGCTGCTAAGTTTAATGCTTTTAAGCTACCACGAATTGGCCATTTTAATGATGCGTTCCGGGATAATATTAAAGGACATACCTTTAATCATCAGGATCGAGGATTAGCGCTTGGAAATTTCGGATATGCGAATGCTGGAAAACAGTTGCTAGCAGGTAGTTCAGGTTTGATCGAAGGCGAAACATATATGTTTTATGATCCTTCTCAAAGTATTAATTATGTCGAGTGTCATGATAATCATACATTATGGGATCGGATGAAATTATCGAATAGTGATGAAAATGATGAAACGCGTGAAAAACGTCAAATCTTAGCGGCAGCGATGGTGATTTTCGCTCAAGGAATTCCGTTTATTCATTGTGGACAGGAATTTTTTAGAAGTAAGAATGGAATTGAAAATAGCTATAATGTCTCAGATGAAATTAATGCTATTCATTGGGATGAAGTTTATGAACATGAAAAGGGTATTAATTTGATTAAAGGCTACATCAAAATCCGTAAAGCTCACGGTGCTTTTCGTTTTTCAAATGCAATTCTTGTAAAAAAACATCTACGCATTTTTCAACATCATCATTCTGTGATAGAATATACATTGAAAAATGTTAAAGACTATGGGTGTTGGGACGAAATCCATATTTTCTTTAATACACAAAATCGTGAAGTAAATATTCCAATCGTCACAAATGATTTTATATTGATTGCTGATGAGCATCAAAGTGGAACGGAAGGTATTAAATCGATTGAAGGTGAATTGAAAATGGCACCGCTCAGTACGATAATTCTAGTGAAATGATTTGATCTTTGAATCAGTCGTCTCTTTCATTTGGTGATGAATGAAAGCAAAAAAGATAAAAGTAGATAGTGAAAACTCCTTAGCACTGCTAAGGAGTTTTTGTTGAGAAATGGAGTGCACATCATGACAGAAGTAGTGAATATTAAAGTAGAAGGCGTTGTTGATGAATTAATTCTCAATTCAATGCAAGTTTTAAACCAAGCATTCTATCAAGCTTCTGCAATCAACCAAGCAGAGGAGTATGCATTAGTGTTTGAATTTCAAGAAGAGGTTGATGGTGACTATCTTGTGGTGACGGGAACCTTGAAAGATGATACGCAGACGATTAAGCGACAATTTGAAGTGAATGAATCAAAGACACGTAAATATGCTTATTTAGCTGTTTATTTATTGTTATTACAACGTGAAACTGGACGTGTTCAATCATGGGGATTATTAAATGGGATGCGCCCAACAAAACTGGTTCATGGAATGAAAAAGCGTGGATTTACCGACCAAGAAATTAAAGATTATATGCAGGAAGAATATTTAGTTTCAGATGAGAAAATTAATTTATTGCTAGAGGTTGCGAATCATCAATTAAAAGTGATTCCTGACCTACATACGATTCAAAATGAAGTGAGTATTTATATTGGGATTCCATTTTGTCCCACACGTTGTGCATACTGTACATTCCCAGCTTATGCTCATGGACCATTCAAAAAGTGGGTAGATCCATTTTTAGAAGCATTACTTGAAGAAATTAAAATCGTGGGTGCTTTTATTAAAGAACGTCAATTAGCTGTCACTTCAATTTATTTTGGAGGAGGAACAGCAACGACGTTAACCGCAGAGCAGTTTGAAAAGTTATTAATTACAGTTTATGAAAACATTGCAAATTCACAAGAGGTTCGTGAAATTACAGTCGAAGCGGGGCGTCCAGATACGATTACACCTGAGAAATTAGAGTTGTTAAAGCGATATAATATTCATCGTATTAGTATTAATCCGCAATCATTCCAACAAAAAACATTAGATGAAATTGGTCGTCACCATACAGTAGAAGATGTCATTGAGAAATATTACATGGCTAAAGAACATGGATTTGATAATATTAATATGGATTTAATTGTCGGACTACCAAATGAAGGAAAAGAAGATTTAGCGTATAGTTTAGAGCAGATTGAAAAGCTACAACCTGAATCATTGACTGTTCATATGTTAGCCTTTAAACGAAGCTCGAAAATTACTCAAAATCGTGGATTGTATACAACAGCCTCAAAAGAGGAATTACAAGAAATGGGGCAAATGACATATGATTTTGCTGCTGCTCATGATTATATCCCTTATTATTTATATCGACAAAAAAATATTTCAGGTAATATGGAGAATATCGGTTATTCAAAGGTGGGACAGGAAAGTATTTATAATATTTTAATCATGGAAGAAGCTCAAAATATTTTAGGACTTGGGGTCGGGGCTTCAAGTAAATATTTAATTGGAACATCGGTTCATAATCCAAAAGATTTAAAAACATATATTGATTCATATGAGACTTATGCACAAAAGAAAGTAGAAACACTCATTGAAAGTTTAGAAATAGGTGATACACATGCAAATTAAAGATTTAAAGGTTAAAGAAGTTTCAACGTTAACAGTTATGATTAAATCAGTCAATGTCGGGCGTACAACAGCTCAAAAGCCTTATTTAAAGTTTGAGTTTGTTGATCAAAGTGGTTCTATTTTCGCGAATAAATGGAGTTTAAAACCTGAAGAGTTAAATGCCTTTGAAGCAGGGCAAGTTGTAACTGTTAAAGGACTAGTACAGCTTTATAATGCTCAGAAGCAAATTAATATTGAGTCTGTCTCATTGGTTGAAGGAGAGGTTGATTATTCTCAGTATGTAGAGTCTTCAAAATTTACAGTAGAGAATTTGAAGTCAGATATTACAGGATTTTTAGATGAAATGAAACCTGGCTATTATAAAGATATTCTTAATTATTTTTTAATAAAATATGAGCAAGAGTTTTATCTTCATCCCGCTGCAAGTCGTATGCATCATGCTTTTATGTCAGGACTCGCCCAACATGTTTATGAAATGTTAAAAATGGGGTCAGCCTATTGTGATTTATATCCGTTAGTTAACCGAGACCTTTTATATGCAGGGGTTATATTACACGATCTTGGAAAATTATTTGAGATGAGCTATGAGCAATGTATTAAAACTGAGTATACACTTGAAGGATTAATGATTGGGCATATTAATATGATGGTATCGATGATTGATGAGGCGTCAAAAGAATTAGGATATGATGGAGAAGAAGTGTTATTCTTAAAACATATGGTAATTGCTCATCATGGAAAATTAGAATGGGGTTCACCAAAAGAGCCAATGATTATCGAAGCTGAACTGTTACATTATCTAGATGTTGTTTCAGCCAAAATGACAGCCATTGAGGTTGCCCTTAGACATTGTGAAGAAGGGCAAATGAGTGACCGTATTCCAATGCTTGATAATCGTCGTTTTTATCATCATAAATAAAAAGAGTTAACGGCTCAACTGAGTCGTTAACTCTTTTTATTATTTTGCAGCTTCTTCTTGAGCAGCTGATTCTTCGATGTTTGCTACGATTGTTTCATAGCGTTTTTGTAAAAATTCATCTGTAAATTTGAAATTAGCTTCTGAACGGAATTTAATTAATAGTGTTTCTAAACGTAATTGAGTATACTCTTGTTTCTTAGCAGTTTGTTCTAACTCTTCCTTCATGTCTTCAAATGATGCTTTTTCATTTTCAGCATATTTATAGATAACGTGGTAACCAAATTTTGTTTTTACAGGTTCCGTAGAGTAGTGTCCGACTTCTAAGGCGTAAGCTGCATTTTCAAACTCAGCAACCATTTCTCCTTGACCGAATGTTCCTAAATCTCCACCATTTTCTTTTGTTCCATCTGTTCCATATTCACCTGCTAATTCCTTGAATGTTGCTTCTTTATCTTCTGCAGCATCTAATTTAGCAATGATTTCTTTTGCAGTTTCTTCATCAGCAACTAAAATGTGGCGAGCGCTAATTTTAGGTAATGTTTCATCATATAATTTTTGTAACATTTCATCCGTAATAGGATATGCTTCAGCTAAAGCTGCATCTTGTAATTGTGCTAATTTGAAGTAATTATAAATTTCTTCATCTGTTTTTAATCCAGCAGATTCCATGGCTTGATAATAGTTAGTTCCGTAAGCAACTTTGAATTGATCAATTAATTCTTTAACTTCTTTTTTATCAACTGGATATTTTTTCTCTAAAATTTGCTCATCAACTAATGAAATTCCATCTGATAATCCATATGCAGGAACTAATTCATCATATAGTTGTTCAACTGTATATTCATGGTCAGTGATTTTAGCGATGATTGAAGAATTTGTTTCTTTTGATTCTTCGTATGTTGTTGAGATTTCCTTATATTGTGTTTCTAAGAAATCATTTGTTAAAACAAATCCATCAGCTTCACGTTCAGTTGCTAGTGTAGCCACAATGAATTCATCTGTTAATTTATTTTGAATTAATGTTTCTGTTAATTCATCTTTTACTTCTTCAAGTGTTGGGATTTCCTTTGTTTCCTCACTGTTAGTTGACTCTGATTCTTCAGTTGATTCTGCTTCTTCATCTTTTTTGTATTTTTCATCATAAGCTGTTTGGATTTCTTCATCAGTTACTGTAACAGCAGCGCGTGCAGCAGCTTCACGATATAAGTTTAATTCTAAATATTGACGTAATGCCTCTTCATTTTTGAATCCTTGAGCTAATAAGAAATCTTCAAATTCAGGATACATTTGTTTATACATATCGATCGCGCTATCTACTTTAGCTGTATCGATTTCATATTTTGTTGATAAGACGTCATAGTCTACTAAATCTAATAATGCAGATAACCCAGCATCGGTAACCATTTCATCAAATACTTGTTGTTTAGTTATGTTGGCCACATCAGATGTAATAAAATTGTCGTTTCCATTTGGTAATTTCATACCGATTTCATCTTTATTTGAACAGGCACCAAGTAGTAGTGTTGTAGCAAGTGCAGCTGTTACTAGGAAGTACTTTTTCATCACTTTCACATCCTCTTTTTTGTTTGATTTAACGTTTTTAATCATATCATTTTTCAAATTTTGTAACAACATATTTTTGGTAGGTTTTTGTGGAATTTAAGTAAAAACATAAACCAAATCGTGAAAAACTCATAGGATATATTAGCTCAGGAAACTGTGTGGAAAAGCTGGAAAGGAGTTGAGATTATGTTCGGAAATAATTGTGCATTTATCTTAGTCTTATTTATCTTATTAGTCATTATCGGATGCTGCTGGGGATGCGGATCTAGTGCATGGTAGGAAATGAATTGATTGGATATAGAAGAAAAATCTTATGCTCTGAAAAGAGCCTAAATAATAGTTAGTTAAGGAGCGAATTATTATGTGTGGAAATAATTGTGCATTTATCTTAGTATTATTCATTTTATTAGTAATCATCAGCTGCTGCTGTGGTGGATTTAGTTTCTAAAAATAACTTGAGTGATACGAGGAATCTTAGGTAATTGAACTCATGAGTGAATGTTTCAAAATATATTGCTCAAAATATGCTCGATTAAAAAGGACCGTTAGGTCCTTTTTTGTGATTTAAGTCTAAATTTATAAGAATAGACATATATTTAAAAGGATGTGAAGAGATTAGAGTGGCGAAAAAGATCTTTTATTGTCTTTTATGTCAATATTTAATCAGGGTTATAAATCAAATAAAAATGTCAATAAAATGAGAATAAAAGATGAAAATATACATATTATTCCAGGGTTAACTCGCATATAATCTCTTTGACTTTAATAATTAAGGGGGAGGTCACGATGGGACATTCAAGCTTAACTCCAAAGAATTTTGAGAAGTTATTGTTGTTTATTGAGAATCATTCAGATAAGACGGATGGATTAATGCCTATTTTACATGAAGCACAAGATATTTTTGGTTATATTCCATTAGAAGTTCAAAAGTTTATTTCTGATAAAACAGGAGTTTCAGTTGCACGCATTCATGGTGTCGTTACATTTTATTCTCAGTTTTCTACAGAACCAAAAGGAGAACATGTTGTTGGAGTG
Source organism: Turicibacter sp. T129 (assembly GCF_025594975.1). Classification (NCBI taxonomy): domain Bacteria; kingdom Bacillati; phylum Bacillota; class Erysipelotrichia; order Erysipelotrichales; family Turicibacteraceae; genus Turicibacter; species Turicibacter sp. T129. The sequence continues at coordinate 149,806 of NZ_JAMQUU010000018.1, forward strand.
TGCTTAGGAACAGCGTGCTATGTTAAAGGAGCACAAGCGATTTTACAGAAACTTAAAGAAGAGTTAGGAATTGAACCCGATCAAACTACATCAGATGGAAAATACTCATTAGTTGCAACCCGTTGTATTGGGGCGTGTGGATTAGCACCAGTCATTACAATTGATGACGATGTGTATGGGAAAGTCGATCCTACACAAGTATCATCAATTTTAAATAAGTACAATTAGTATATCTATGTGTGTAAGCGTTATTCGAACGATAGTGATTATCAACTTTCCTGATTGAGATTGAGGGGGACGTTGAAGATATCAACCATTATTCATTTTTTAATCAGAATGTTTTATATTACGATCTGCTGATCAATTAGAATATGCATTGAAAGTGCGTTTGCCTGTGATTTGATGAGCGATGTGTTAGCTTACGTTAACTAAGAAGTGGTATTGCATACACGATTAGCACATGTTAAATCGTTACGAACCACAGAAATATTAGATATTAATTATTTACTTTTGTTGAGCGGGAAACCACCAAGTCCAATCATGTTAGAGTTAGCGGGAAAAATAAGACGTTGCTAGAGGGTTAATACATGATACATCAAGTATTTGAGCCATTACATGGTCTTAAATCATGCAGAAAGAGATGATGAGTGTGAAGTTTAATGAAATCTTATATGACTCACGATTTCGAGTCCTAAGTAAGGGAGTTAATTTACATTCGGTAACGGTATCGGGCTTATATGTGGGGGATTTATTGAGCTTTGTCATGGCTAAAGCGAAACCAGGCCAAATATGGTTAACGATTCAAGCCCATCCTAATGTGATTGCTGTTGCTTCTTTAATTAATTTGAGTGCTGTCATTGTCGTTGAAGGGGTAGACATTCCACAGGAAACAATCGATGTGGCAAATGAAAGAGGAGTTATTTTAATTTCATCCATTCTAGATGCGGTTGACCTCGTCAAGTTAATCGAGGTATGAGCATTTATTATACTTACATATTTACTTTATCTTATCAACTTGTGCTGATGATTTTATGGTACCTAATGATATTGTTTTAATGTGAAGTTTGAAACAGCTAGATTTAATCGCGTTGACTCATCATAATAGCACAAGGAATTGACGAGTAGTTTCAAAGGTAGATGAAGAGGTTGGGGTCCTATTTATTCCTGGGATTGAAATTGAAACGATAGAAGGTGTTGATTTATTGAGCTATTTTAAGTCATTAGAGATAGCTGATTATTTTGGAATATTGATTGAATCCCATTTAAATTTAATGAAAAGTAATGAAGAGTTATTTGGATATCAGTGGTGAATCGATCATCAGAATGAGGTAATTGAGAGTTTCCATGGTTACTCATTTAATTAATGAATTTGACTTGTGAAGATGTCATTTTCTAGGTTCACCGATTAGGTGGTATGGTTGTTGGAGCACATCTCAATAAGTTAGCTTATAATAGTTTAATTAAGTTAGGATTTATTCCAGGAGCATTAAGGATTGATGAAATTTAATTAATTTCTTAATTTATGAATAGGGAGATAGGCAACTTTCACCAGAGCTTTCGGATTATCCTTGTCTAATGAACCCCTTTATTATTTGGAAGTTTCAAAGAATAACCGATTATTTTCCAATAATTTAAAGGGGGAGACCAAATGAGGGACTTATCGTTATATATTCTGGATTTAACGATGAACTCGATACGAGCCCAGGCTACATTGGTTGAAATGAATGTGATTGAGTTTAAACAAAAAAATCTCCTGATGATAAAGGTTAAAGATAATGGTCAGGGGATGTCAGAAGAAATGATCGGTCGGGTCAGAGATCCCTTTTTTACAACGCGGGCGACTCGTAAGGTTGGGTTGGGCATTCCTCTACTTACGGCAATGGCTAGTCGATGTGAGGGGGATGTTTTCATTGATTCGAAGTTAGGTGTGGGAACAACGGTAACGTTGAAAATAAGATTAGATCATATTGATCGACCACCCTTTGGCGATATTCATAACACATTAATTTCGCTAATCTATTTAGAACCCATCATTGATTTTAATTACACTCATCGAAGTGAGGAGTGTGAATATCAATTTAAGACACAGTCTATTAAGCAAGTAATTGGAGAAGTTCCAATTAATCATTCAGCTATTATAGAGTGGATGAAAAAAGAGTTAGAAGCGGGAGATTTTTCTTTTACATCTTATTAAAAATGATTAGGAGGGGGTTTACTTTGAAGACGTTAAAAGAGTTAGAACAGATTCGTGAACAAACTTTAAAAAATTTACAGTTAAGAAATCAAGAGGATTCAAAGTTAAGAGTTGTCGTCGGGATGGGAACATGCGGAATTTCGGCTGGTGCACGATCTGTCTTAAATACATTAATTCAAGAGGTGAATAACTGTCATTTAGAAGAGGTAATGATCACTCAAACGGGCTGTGTTGGCATGTGTGCGTATGAACCAATATTTGAGGTATATGATGAATCGGAGAAAACGACCTATGTTCATATGACGCCTGAAAAAACGAGACGTGTCGTATTAGAACATTTAGTGAATGGAAATGTCGTATCTGAATTTACTATTGATGCAAGCTTAAATTAATACTTTTAAACAAAAGGAGGGGGATTCATGTCATATTATCGTTCACACGTCTTGATTTGTGGGGGAACGGGCTGTACATCTTCTAAATCAAGAGAAATTAAAAAGGAATTGGAGTTACAGTTAGAGCGACTAGGGCTTGAGCAGGAAGTTCAAGTGGTGATGACTGGATGTTTTGGCTTATGTGAAGCGGGACCGATTATGATTGTCTATCCAGAAGGAACTTTTTACTCAAAAGTTCAAGTAAGTGATGCGAAGAGAATTGCAGAGGAACATCTTTTAAAAGGACGAATCATTAAAGACTTATTATTTAAAGAAGCCATTGAAGATGGGGAGATTAAATCAGTTAATGAAGTAGAGTTTTATGCTAAACAAACGCGATTAGCTTTACGAAATTGTGGAAAAATTAATCCTGAAAACATTGATGAATATATTGCGCATGATGGATATATGGCATTAGCTAAAGTCTTAACTGAAATGAAACCTGAAGAGGTCATTTCCGAAGTGAAAAAGTCCGGACTTCGTGGTCGCGGAGGCGGAGGTTTTACAACCGGATTAAAGTGGGAATTTACGTATAAGTCAAAGAGTGATAAAAAATATGTCGCTTGTAATGCGGATGAGGGAGATCCAGGTGCGTTTATGGATCGTTCGATTCTTGAAGGAGATCCTCATGCTGTTTTAGAAGCTATGACAATTGCTGGTTATGCTATTGGGGCAGATACAGGATATATTTATGTTCGTGCAGAATACCCGATTGCTGTTAAGCGTTTGAGTATTGCCATTAAGCAAGCTCATGACTATGGATTGTTAGGAGAAAATATCTTTAATACAGGATTTAATTTTGATATTGAATTACGTTTAGGAGCAGGAGCTTTTGTCTGTGGAGAAGAAACAGCTTTAATTGAGTCGATTGAAGGGAAACGAGGGATGCCACGTCCACGTCCACCATTTCCAGCTGTTAAAGGGGTATGGGAAAAACCGACTTTATTAAATAATGTTGAAACGTATGCTAATATCCCACAAATTATCTTAAAAGGTGGAGATTGGTTTTCTAGTATTGGGACTGAGCGTTCAAAAGGAACGAAAGTATTTGCCTTAGGTGGGAAAATTAATAATACTGGATTAGTTGAGATTCCGATGGGAACGACTCTAAAAGAAGTGATTTATGGTATTGGTGGAGGAATTCCAAATGGTAAGAAATTTAAAGCTGCTCAAACTGGAGGACCTTCAGGTGGTTGTTTAACAGAAGAATATTTAGATACAGAAATTGATTTCGATAATCTAGTGGCACTTGGTTCAATGATGGGATCAGGTGGAATGATTATTATGGATGAAGATAACTGCATGGTTGATATTGCACGCTTTTATTTAGATTTTACATGTGATGAATCATGTGGGAAATGTACACCTTGTCGTGAAGGAACAAAGCGTATGATGGGAATTTTGAATAAGATTACAGAAGGAAAAGGTGAACTTTCGGACTTAGATGAATTAGAACAATTGGCAGATTACATTAAAGCTAATTCATTATGTGGTTTAGGTCAGACAGCACCCAATCCAGTTTTATCAACAATGCATCATTTTAAAGATGAATACTTGGCCCATGTTATTGATAAACGTTGTCCAGCTGGTGTTTGTTCAAAGTTATTAGAGTACTATATCACTGAAAAATGTATTGGGTGTGGAATGTGTGCTAAATCTTGTCCGGCTGCATGTATTAAGCCAATTGGAGAAGTCGTAAATGCCAAAACCGGCCGACGTCGTCATGTGATTAATAAAGTCGATTGTATTAAGTGTGGGGCATGTATGGCAACTTGTCCGACTAAAATTAGTGCGATTATTAAGCGATAGGAGGAGGAAAGATGGGAGTAGTTCATATTACTTTAAATGGGATGCCATATGTTGTTCCAGATACATATACGATTTTAGAAGCAGCACGGGAAGTGGGAATTAAAATTCCAACACTTTGCTTTTTAAAAGATTTAAATGAGACGGGAGCATGTCGTGTTTGTGTTGTGGAAGTCAAAGGTGCTCGGTCATTAGTTACAGCATGTAATATGAAAGTTAGTGAGGGAATGGAAATCTTAACTCATTCTAAGCGAATTTTAAATGCGAGAAAGACAACGGTTGAATTATTACTTGCGAACCATAATATTGAATGTACAACGTGTAATCGTAATCATAATTGTGAATTGAAACAACTTTCAAATGATTTAAACTGTAAGAGTGATCGATTTGAAGGAGAGCGTCGTGAGACAATTTATCGTGATGATTCTTACTCAATTGTACGTGATACATCAAAGTGTATTTTATGTGGACGTTGTATCGCTGCTTGTCGTGAAAAAGCAGGAGTTGAAGTGTTAGCATTTAATCAACGCGGATTTAAGACATATATTGGGCCAGCATTTGAAATGGGTATGGATCAGGCTGGATGTATCCATTGTGGACAATGTGTGAATGCTTGTCCAACAGCTGCTTTATCGGAACATTCAAATATTGAAGAAGTCATTCAAGCGATTAATGACCCAAATAAAATTGTCGTCTTTCAGGTGGCGCCTGCTGTACGTGCAGCACTTGGTGAAGAATTTGGATTACCATTTGGGACACCAGTAAATGGTAAAATCGCAGCTTCACTTCGACGTATTGGTGGGCCAACGTGTAAAGTGTTTGATACGAACTTTGGTGCAGATTTAACTATTATGGAAGAAGCTTATGAGTTGATTGAACGTATTAATAAGGATGGAGTACTTCCGATGATCACCTCTTGCTCACCAGGTTGGATTCGATTAGTGGAGCAATATCGACCAGAAATAATTCCGAATTTATCGTCATGTAAATCTCCTCAGCAAATGTTTGGTGCAATTTTAAAATCTTACTGGGCAGAGAAAAATAGTGTTAATCCAACTACTATTTACTGTGTGTCAGTTATGCCTTGTATTGCCAAAAAATCAGAGTTAAAACGAGAAGAGATGAACGTGAATGGCATTCAAGATGTAGATGCTTCAATTACAACACGTGAATTGGCAAGAATGATTCGGATGTATGGGTTAGATTTTGTTAATTTACCAGATGAAGACTTTGATCATCCATTGGGTGAATATAGTGGAGCAGGAACTATTTTTGGGGCAACAGGCGGTGTAATGGAAGCTGCCTTGAGAACTGCTGCAGATGTTTTAAGTGGCCAATCGCTGGATGCGATTGAATATGAAGCTGTTCGAGGTGTAGCTAGTTTAAAAGAAGCAACGATTCAAATAGGTGAGTTAAGTTTGAACGTTGCGGTCGTTCATGGAGGAAAACAGGCACTTGATATTGTGGATCAAATTTTAAGTGGTGAAAAAAAATATCATTTTGTCGAAGTGATGGGATGTAGTGGTGGTTGTGTTGCAGGTGGTGGACAACCTCATGTTCCCGCTTATTTATATAATTCAGGTTTAGATATTCGTGCTGAACGTGCTAAAGCTCTTTATGAAGATGATGAAGCAAGACAAATTCGTAAATCTCATGAAAATCCTGTCATTAAAGCTATGTATGAAGAGTATCTTGGTACGCCAAATAGTCATAAAGCTCATCAATTATTACATACAACCTATCATAAAAAAGACGTGTATAGCTCACAATAATACTTGAATCTTCTTCATTAAAAAATTAGGCTCATCACCAAAATAGTTTCTTGATTTTTTTAAAATATTTTCTCATTTAAAATGATGTTTAAATTATACGGGGACTAGTTAATTTTAAGAATTGAGTGAATAGTTTCAATAGAAAGAAATTGTCAAACCCCATTTCTTTTGAAGATTCAAAAATTAAGAATAAAGATAAAATGGTTATAATGTTTAAAAATAAAAGCAAATGTCTTTGAGACTTTAAAAAGATTAGGTATACTGATAAAGTAGCAATCAAAAATGACCTAATTTAATAAGTTTAAATTAAAAGATTATAAAGTTAGGCTAATTGATATTAAGATTATCTATACCTTTTAATAGAAGGGATAGGGGTAAAATTACAATTTGATTATAATGTTAAAAATTGCTAAAAATAGTTATAAAAGCATTTTACTATTATTGTTCCAATGAATGAGGTATAGTATAATGAAGATATTTCTATTTATACGATTTAATTAGGGAGGTTAATGTTATGTCTAAAGTGTTCCAGTCAATGGACGGATGTCAGGCAGCAGCGTATGTTTCTTACGCATTTACAGAAGTAGCAGGGATTTATCCAATTACGCCTTCGACTCCGATGGCAGAATATACAGACTTATGGGCTTCACAAGGTAAGAAAAATTTATTTGGAGCACCAGTAAAATTAGTTGAGATGCAATCTGAAGCAGGAGCTGCTGGGACAGTTCACGGTTCTTTACAAGCGGGTGCATTAACAACAACTTATACTGCATCACAAGGGTTATTATTAAAAGTACCTAACATGTATAAAATTGCTGGAGAATTATTACCAGGTGTTATTCACGTATCTGCACGTGCGCTTGCGGCACAATCATTATCAATCTTTGGTGATCACCAAGATATTTATGCAGCACGTCAAACTGGATTTGCTATGTTAGCAACGAGCTCAGTACAAGAAGTTATGGACTTAGGTGGGGTAGCTCACTTAGCTGCAATTAAATCAAGTGTTCCATTCTTACACTTCTTCGATGGATTCCGTACATCACATGAAATTCAAAAAGTAGAAGTAATGGATTATGAAGATTTAGGAAAATTATTAGATTACGATAAAGTACGTGAGTTCCGTGCACGTGCAATTAATCCAAATCACCCAGTAACAAAAGGGTCAGCACAAAATGATGATGTTTACTTCCAAACACGCGAAGTTCAAAATAAATACTTTGATGCAGTACCTGCAATTGTAGCAGACTACATGGAAAAAATTACTGAAATCACAGGGCGTGAATACAAACCATTCATGTACTATGGTGCAGAAGATGCAACTGAAATCATCGTTGCAATGGGATCAATCACAGAAACAATTAAAGAAACCGTTGATTATTTAATTAAAAATGAAGGACGTAAAGTAGGGGTTATCACTGTTCACTTATATCGTCCATTCAGCTCAGAATACTTCTTCAACGTATTACCATCAACAGTAGAACGTATCGCTGTATTAGACCGTACAAAAGAACCAGGAGCAACTAGTGAGCCATTATGCTTAGATATTCGCTCTATCTTCCACGGTCGTGAAAATGCACCGAAAATCATAGGTGGACGCTTCGGATTATCATCAAAAGATACAACACCATCTCATATTGTTGCTGTTTATGATAACTTAGCTGGGGAAATGAAAGATGACTTTACAGTAGGTATCGTCGATGACGTAACATTCAAATCATTACCTGTAAATAATGAGGTAATGGTTTTAGGAGATGATGTAACAGAAGCATTATTCTTCGGATTAGGATCTGATGGAACAATCGGTGCTAATAAAAACACAATCAAAATCATCGGTGAAAATACTGATTTATATGCACAAGCTTACTTTGCATACGATTCTAAAAAATCAGGTGGTTTAACACGTTCTAACTTACGTTTCGGTAAGGATGTTATCCGTGCACCATACTTAGTATCAACACCAAGCTTCGTATCATGTTCAATGGATACATATATTGGTAAATACGATATGATTAGCGGTTTACGTCAAGGAGGAACATTCTTATTAAATACTGTTCACTCAGCAGAGGAAATTGTTAACCATATGCCAAATAGCTTCAAAAAGCAATTAGCAGAGAAAAATGCTAAGTTCTATATCATTGATGCCGTAACTTTAGCTAAAGAAATTGGATTAGGACGTCGTACTAATACAATTATACAATCTGCATTCTTCAAATTAAATGAGCAAATCATGCCATATGAACGTGCTCAAGAATTAATGAAAAAATACGTGGAGAAATTATATTCACGTAAAGGAGAAGCAATTATCGCAATGAACTTTGCTGCTATTGATAAAGGAGCTGAAGGTTTAATTGAGGTAACTGTTGATCCAGCATGGGCCAACTTAACACCAGAAGAAGCACATGTTAAAGAAGGCCGCCCTCACTTTGTTGAAACAATCGCTGATGTAATCAACCATAGTAAAGGTGACACATTACCAGTATCAGCATTCGTAGACTATGCAGATGGAACAATGCCAAATGGTACGGCTGCGTATGAAAAACGTGGAATTGCTAACTTTGTACCAAAATGGATTGAAGAAAACTGTATCCAATGTAACCAATGTGCTTACGTATGTCCTCATGCAGTTATCCGTCCATTCTTAGTAACAGAAGCTGAGAAGGAGCAAGCTCCAGAAGGAACACGTACATTAAAAGCAATTGGTAAAGGATTAGATGGATTAGAATATTGTATCCAAGTATCAACATTAGACTGTACAGGATGTGAAGTATGTGCGCATATCTGTCCAGGTAAAAAAGGAAACAAAGCACTAGTTATGGTTCCAATTAGTGAAGAATTAGAAGCAGGACAAGTCGATCGTGCTGAATACTTCTTCAACAACGTCACATACAAAGATGATTTAATGCCAAAAACAACAGTTAAAGGTTCACAATTTGCTCAACCATTATTCGAATTCTCAGGAGCATGTGCTGGATGTGGGGAAACTCCATACATCACATTATTAACTCGTTTATTCGGAGATCGTATGACAATTGCCAATGCAACTGGATGTTCATCAATCTATGGGGCATCATTCCCAGCTACACCTTATACAAAAAATGCTGAAGGAAATGGACCAGCATGGGCAAACTCATTATTCGAAGATAATGCTGAGTTTGGATTCGGTATGCATATTGCAGCTGAAACATTACGTAACCGTATTGGATTATTAATGGAAGAAAATATGGATAAAGTTGAGGCTGAATTATCTGAATTATTCACTAAATGGTTACAAAACCGTCATAGTGGAGAAGTAACAAAAGCATTAGCACCTCAATTAGAAGTTGCCATTGCAAATTCTTCAAATGAAGCAGTTAAAGAAATTTTGGACTTAAAAGATTACATCGTTAAACAGTCTAACTGGATTATCGGTGGAGACGGATGGGCTTATGACATCGGATATGGTGGATTAGACCACGTTATCGCTAATAATGAAGATGTTAATATCTTAGTATTAGATACTGAGGTTTACTCAAATACAGGTGGACAATCATCTAAATCTTCACGTGCTGCATCAATCGCTAAGTTTACAGCAGCAGGTAAGAGTGGTAAGAAGAAAGACTTAGCAGCAATCGCAATGTCTTATGGACACGTCTATGTTGCTCAAGTTTCTCATGGTGCAAATCAAGCTCAAGTTATTAAAGCAATGATGGAAGCTGAAAAACACCAAGGTCCATCTATCGTTATCGCATACTCACCATGTATCGCTCACGGTATTAAAGGTGGATTAGCAAACTCAATGAGCCAAGCTAAATTAGCGACTGAATGTGGATACTGGCCAACATACCGCTTCGATCCTAAATTATTAGAAGAAGGTAAAAACCCATTACAAATGGATTCTAAAGCACCAAACTGGGATAAATACCGAGACTTCTTAATGAGTGAAGCTCGTTATGCTCAAGTTACAAAAATTAACCCAGAGCATGCTGAAGAATTATTAGAAGCAAATCGTCGTGACTCACAACGTCGTTTCCGTCAATTACAACGTATGGCTGCATTAGATTTCTCTGATGAAGTAGAAGTTGTAGAAGAAAAAGAATCAGCAGAATAATTTTTAAAAAAGCTTATCGGATAAATCCGATAAGCTTTTTTTATTGATATGTGATGTGAAATGGCTTGAAAAAACAACTAATAACAACTCGACACAACATAACAAAAAGTGTCGAATCGTTTTAGAAATAATAGAAACTGGGATTAAATAACGCTTACACTCGGGGTGTTGTGTAACGGGTTACGATAAATCATAATTTTTGTGAACTATATGACAAAAGATGATAAAAATACCAAATATCGCGTGATAGTATTAGAGTGTTCAAAAAAGTGTTGAATAAAATAAATCAATATACAGCTTAAAAGATAGAAGTGGGGGATTTTAGGATGAAAACTTTAGCTATGATTTTAGCAGGTGGACGTGGATCACGTCTAGACATTTTATCACTTGGAAGAGCCAAGCCGAGTGTGCCTTTCGCAGGGAAATTTAGAATTATCGATTTCGTATTGAGTAATTGCTCAAATTCAGGAATATACGATATTGGAATTTTAACCCAATATTTACCATTATCATTAAATGAACACATCGGATTAGGTCAAGCATGGGATTTTGATCGTAAAAATACGGGAGTAACGTTATTACAACCATGTGAAGGTCATTCATCAGATCAATGGTATACAGGAACAGCAGATGCGATTTTACAAAATATTAGTTATATTAAACGTAAGAATCCGGACAACGTTTTAATTTTATCAGGGGATCATATTTATAAAATGGATTATCGTCCATTAATCCAACAACATATTGAGAAAGGTGCAGATGTAACAGTTTGTGCTCAAGAAGTTGAGTGGAGTGAAGCGTCTCGCTTTGGAATTTTAACAGATGATGAAAATGGACGTATTGTAGAGTTCGCTGAGAAACCAGCAGAGCCTAAGAGTAATCTAGCATCGATGGGGATTTATGTGTTTAAAACGGATGTATTAATTAATACGTTACAACATCTTAAAAAGGTTGGTTTAGATTTTGGAAGTGACGTTATTCCTCATTTAATTGAGAATGGACATGTTTATTCTTACCGCTTCCGTGATTACTGGAAAGATGTTGGAACATACGAGTCGTATTTAGAGGCTAATTTAGAATTAACAACAACAGTCGATAAAATTCAATTAGATATGTATGATAAAGATTGGGTTATTCATACAAAGAGTGAAGAAAAACCAACTGCTAAATTTGGTTCAAAGGCTCAAGTTTGTCAAAGCTTGATTTCAAATGGTTCAATTATTGCCGGATCTGTGACTAAATGCGTAGTAAGTCCAGGTGTTCATATTCATCCAAATGCTATTGTTCGTAATAGTATTATTATGAATGATACCATCATTGAAGAGGGATGTGTCATTGATGGAGCTATTATTGATAAAAACTGTGTTATTGGTAAAGGAAGTATCATTGGGCGTGGATCTAATGTTTGTCCAAATCAAGAAAAACCAAAAGTATTATCAAGTGGCTTAAATGTTATTGGTAAAGGGGTACATATTCCTGAGGGAACAATTATTGAACGTAATGTTCGTATTTTTCCGCATGTTGCTGAGACAGACTTTAGTGACAAAATTATAGCTTGTGGTAGCACGGTTTATCCTGCAAAGGAGGCTTAAACCGTGAAGATTGCATTTGTTTCATCTGAAGTTTATCCATTTATTAAAACAGGAGGGCTAGCTGATGTAGCTTATGCCCTTCCAAAAGCACTAGTTAAACAAGGCCATGATGTTCGTGTTATTTTACCAGGTTATAAACAAATCCCTGAGGGAATGTTAAAAGGTGCATATTGGGTAACCAATGTTGAGGTTATGGGCAAACTATTTTGGATTAATTGTGTTGAGTTAGAGGGGGTTAAATATTACTTAATATTTGAACCACTTTTTTCAAACCGACATTCTATTTATGAGTGTGAAGATCGCGATTATCAATTTGCTATGTTCTGTGAAGTTACCCTGCGCTTATTAAAGAATATTAATTTTCAGCCAAATATTATTCATACGAATGATTGGCAGACGGGGTTAATTCCATTTTTTATGGATCAGCGTTATTATGCCGATCCGTTTTATTACAATACTAAAACAGTTTATACGATTCATAACTTACGTTTCCAAGGACAATTCACTTCACATGCCGTTCGCCATTTAGGCTATCGATTTGATGATATAAATATTAACTATATGCAGTTAGGGATTCAATATGCAAATAAGGTGACAACGGTTAGTGAGACATATGCTAAAGAAATTTTAACGGATTTCTATGGGGAAAATTTAAATCATATTTTAAGTATGCGTCAATCTGATTTGAGTGGAATTGTTAATGGAATTGATACTGATATCTTTAATCCAGCGGTTGACACAGCACTTGTTTCACCTTACACCGAAGAGACATTAGAATTGAAACTTAAAAATAAAGAAGAATTACAGAGACGTTTTAATTTAGAAATCAATGCTGATATTCCGTTGATTGGAATTGTCACACGATTAGATTCACAAAAAGGATTAGACTTAATTACTTGTGTTTTAGAAGAGTTATTAATTTACGATAATATTCAATTTTTCTTGCTCGGATCTGGAGAGGCAAAGTATGAACAGTATTTCCAATGGATTCGAGATAAGTATCCGAAACAGGTGGGGATTTATTTAGGATATAATGGAAAACTTGCAAACTTAGTTTATGGTGCAAGTGATATGTTCTTAATGCCATCATTATATGAGCCATGTGGTTTATCACAGTTAATATCACTGCGATACGGAACAGTTCCGATTGTTCGTGAAACAGGTGGATTAAATGATACGGTTCATTCCTATAATGAAGCTACTGGTGAAGGAAATGGATTTAGCTTTACCAATTATAATGCGCATGATATGTTATATACCATTCGTCGAGCATTAGATTATTATCATCATAACAAAGAAGTTTGGCATCAATTAATGGTGACAGGAATGACTGGAGATTACTCTTGGGAGCATTCGGCTCATCGTTATGTTGAACTCTACCAATCTATGTTTTAATACGACATTAAAAGCATAAAAGCAATCTATCTTGCTTTTATGCTTTTTTGTTACTTTTTTGATAACTTTAGGCATTTAGCAAAAACTAAAAAGTGGATGTGAAATATCTGTTTTTGCTTCTATATAAATAGCGAAATATATTTCATATTCTAACAATCAGGCTTAGTACGCAAGTCTTTTTGATAGAAAGGCGAACTAGGGTAGCGATGGGTCACCTAGCGATTTCTGAAGAAATCCATTCCTTTACTGCTAGGACTGGGTCATCTGCCATTTTCGCAGAAAATGTATCCTCCATTGGCAGGGCTGGGTCACCTGCCATTTTCGCAGAAAATGTATCCTCCATTGGCAGGGCTTTATTTTTTACGTTATGAAAAACTTATTGGGGTTTATATATAGTTGGTCAGAATTAATGAAACTTTAAGGGGTGAAGTCTGATACTCTAAATGTAAAATATTAATCATTTTCAATATAGATTATGGTAAAATAGCATATATACTTAAATGTCGAATGATTATGTAAAAAGGTGATAATATGTCAGTGGATAAAAATAAAATTGAAACGGCCGTAAGAATGATTTTAGAAGCCGTTGGAGAAAATCCAGATCGAGAAGGAATAGTTGATACACCAGCACGTGTAGCACGTATGTATGAGGAAGTTTTCGGTGGATTACATGAAGATCCTTCAAAACATTTACAAGTTTATTTCAGTGAAGAATATGATCAATATGTCTTAGTACAAGATATTGTCTTCCACTCAATGTGTGAACATCATTTATTACCGTTCTTTGGGAAAGTTCATGTGGCGTATTATCCTGAGAATAATGAGGTAGTGGGATTAAGTAAGATTGCTCGTGTAACAGATGTTGTTTCACGTCGACCACAACTTCAGGAGCGTATGGGAAAACAAATTGGGGATACGATTGCTAATGCGATTAAATCAAAAGGTGTGATGGTTGTTATTGAAGCCGAGCATATGTGCATGGTAATGCGTGGCATTAAAAAACCGGGAGCTATGACCAAAACAATCTATAGCACTGGAATTTTTAAAGAAGATTTAGCAATGAGACAGGAAGTATTAAATTTAATTAAAGGATAGGAGTCATCGATATGCGTTATTTAAGTAGTGGAGAATCACATGGACCACAGCTAACAGCAATTATTGAAGGAGTCCCTGCAGGACTTACTTTAACAGCAGAGATGATTAATCAAGATTTAAGGATCCGTCAACAAGGATATGGACGTGGCGACCGTATGAAAATTGAAAGTGACCAAGTGCAGATTACAAGTGGTGTCCGTCATGGGGTTACGCTTGGATCCCCAATTACACTTGTCATTAAAAATAAGGATAATAAAAATTGGGGTCATGTCATGGCGATTGAGCCGATTGATGAGCATGATTATGAAATTAAAAAAGTGCCACGACCAGGCCATGCTGATTTAGTTGGGGCAATGAAATACGGGCATCGAGATTTAAGAAATGTTTTAGAACGTTCATCTGCACGCGAAACAGCGATTCGTGTTGCAGTTGGAGCCGTTGCTAAACAGATTTTAAAAGCGTTAGATATTGAGGTTATTTCTCATGTTTTACAAATTGGGAAAGTATCAGTAACGAATTATCCAACAACAATTTCAACTATTCAAGCTGCGATTGCTAATTCGCCTGTTCGTTGTGTTGATTCAGACCTTTCGATTCAAATGTGTCAACATATTGATGAAGCGAAACAGCAAGGTGATTCAGTCGGAGGGATTGTTCAAGTATTAGCTGAAAATGTACCGGCAGGTCTTGGTAGTTATGTTCAATTTGATCGAAAATTAGACGCTAAAATTGCCGCAGCCTTTATGGGGGTACAATCAGTTAAGGGGGTTTATTTTGGTGATGCGATGATGGCGAGTTCTCATTTTGGAAGTGAAGTCCATGATCAAATCTCATATGATCAAGGATTTACGCGAATGAGTAATCATTATGGTGGATTTGAAGGGGGTATGACGAATGGAATGCCAGTTGTGGTGCAGGCGATGATCAAACCAATTCCAACGTTATATCAGCCATTAAACTCGATTCATATTGATACGAAAGAAGTGGAGGAAAGTATGATTGAGCGCTCAGATAGTTGCGTGGTTCCCGCTGCGGGTGTCGTTTTAGAATCAGTTTTAGCCTTTGAACTAGCAAAGGAGATATTAGAAGAATTCCAATCTAACCAAATGTCACCTTTAATTAAAGCTGTAAAATGTCACCGTGAAGCAATGAGGGATTTTTAATGAAACAATTACAAGTTAAAACGCATCAAGGGGAGTATCCTATTTATATTGGTGATGGTTGTTTAAATGAGTTAACGCCATTCATCCAAAAAGCGACACAAGTAGTTGTCATTACAGATGAAACTGTCTATGAGTTACATTATCAAACGTTAGCGCATGTTTTATCAAAAGAGGCCTTAGTATATGTCATCAAACCAGGAGAAGCATCAAAAAGTTTCGAGGTGTATCATGCGATTCAAACGTTTCTGATTCAAAATCAAGTTGATCGTAAGGCGTTAATATTAGCCTTTGGTGGTGGAGTCGTCGGTGATCTAGCTGGATTTGTTGCCGCAACGTATATGCGTGGAATTGATTTTATTCAAGTTCCGACCACCTTACTGGCGCATGATAGTGCGGTCGGTGGAAAGGTCGCGATTAATCATGAGCTTGGAAAGAATTTAATTGGTGCCTTTTATCCACCGAAAGCTGTCATCTACGAATTGCCATTGTTAGCAACGTTATCGGATAAAGAGTGGAGAAGTGGGTTAGCAGAGATGGTGAAGCATGGTTTCATTTCAGATGAGGTACTATTGAAGACGTTAATGTCGTTTCATACATTAGACCCACTGCAGGAAGAAATCTTTGCTGCTTTACTAATGCAAAGTCTGATGGTTAAAAAGAATGTGGTTGAAATGGATGAGTTTGAAAAAGGAAGTCGTGCTTTTTTAAACTTTGGCCATACGTTTGGCCATGCGATTGAACTCGATGAGAAAAGCTTATCACACGGTGAAGCTGTCGCTATTGGGATTATATTTGCGCTATATTTAAGTAAGAAAACATTTAAGATTGATTTAGCGATAGATGATTACATATCTTATTTAAAACAGCTTAACTTTCCCCTATTCTTAAAAGCAGATCGTGCAACACAATATATGAACTACATGTTACATGATAAAAAGAATGAACAACATCAGATCCGTTTTGTTTTATTAAAAGAGGTAGGCAATCCTGTTTTAGTAACATTTAGCGAAGAAGAATTAAAGCCAATGTTACAACAATTTTTAAATGAAATGACAAAAGAGGTGAGAGTATGTCATTAAAGGGAAGCATTAAAGTAGCAGGAGATAAATCAATTACTCATCGTGCCATTATTTTTAGTAGTTTATCCAAAGGGACGACAAGAATTCACGAGCCATTACTAGGAGCAGACTGTATTAGTACGCTAGAAATTTTTAAACAATTTGGTGTGAAGTCTGAATTAAGCAAGGATTGTTTAATAATCACGAGCCCGGGGTTAGAGAGTTTTTGTTATGATCAGTCAATTTTAGATGCCGGAAATTCTGGAACAACCGCACGCTTATTGATGGGCGTACTATCCAACTTACCTGCTACATTAACGTTAATTGGTGATGAATCATTATCGAAGCGCCCAATGAAACGAGTGACTCTCCCTCTTTCACAAATGGGGGCTAATATTACGCTAGAAAATGATGCTACATTACCTGCTACAATTACTGGTCATCAGTTGACGGGAATTTCTTATGAGCTTCCCGTTGCAAGTGCCCAAGTGAAGTCTGCCATTATGTTAGCTGGGATGTTAGCTCAAGGTGTGACGACGATTCATGAACCAATTCCGACGCGTGATCATACGGAAAAAATGTTTGAGGATTTCCAAATTGCCTATAATAAAGTGAATCGAATGATTACGGTTCAAGGACCACAGATGCCGATCACACCAGGGGAAGTCTTTGTACCGGGTGATATTTCCTCTGCAGCGTTCTTTATCGTAGCGGCATTAATGGTTCCAGGTAGTGATGTAATGATTGAAAATGTCGGAATTAATGAGACACGTTCAGGAATTATTGATGTGATTCGAGCGATGAATGGAAAGATTACATTAGTCAATGAACGTTATTTTGGTGGTGAACCAGTCGCTGATCTTCATATTCAATACACGAAAGACTTAGTTGCCACGACGATTGAAGGCGATATGATTCCACGCTTAATTGATGAAATCCCTATTTTAGCGTTACTTGCCACACGTGCAAAAGGGATAACAGTCATTAAAGATGCTGAGGAGTTGAAGGTTAAAGAAACGAACCGTATTGATGTGACCGTCAACCAGCTAAAAGCAATTGGCGCCGAAATAAAAAGTACTGATGATGGAATGATAATCACAGGACAGCCGGAAGGTTCGTTTAATCAGGCGTCAGTCTCAAGTCATAAAGATCATCGAATTGCGATGATGCTCTGTGTGGCTTCGTTATTAATCGATGAACCACTCATTATTGAAGATGTTGAGTCAATGGAGATTTCATATCCAGACTTCTTAAAACATCTAAATGTGTTATTAGGAAATTAGAGGTGTTATAAATGTCAATTGAATATTTTATTGAGTTATATGAGAAAGGGCAACTGACAGAAGAGGCGATTGAGCAGATGCAACATTTTGCGTTTGATGCTAATGATGATGAAATCTTCATTATTGCTCAAATTTTCGCGGCGATTGCTCATGTCTCAAAAGCGATTGAGTTAGTTGAACCATTGTTAGTAAAATATCCAAATGAAGTCAACTTAAAAACATTCTTAGCGGATTTATATTTAGATTTAGCTGAGGATGAAAAAGCACTTGACTTATTAGCGGGTAGCGATGAAGAAACGAATGCGAGTGTTCTTTTACTCGAAGCAGATATGTACATCGCTCAAGGATTATTTGAAGTCGCTGAAGATAAGTTAAAGAAAGCTATATCACTCGAACCTCATAACGATTTAATTAAACTAGCTTATGCTGAGTTTTATCATCACATTGGAGAATTTGAAAAAGCATTAGATTTATACTTAGATTTAATTGAATGTGGATTAAACGCTGACATTAATGTGTATGACCGTTTAGCAACGTGCTACAGCCATATTGGAGAATTTGAGAAAGCATTAGAACAATTCGATTTATCAGAAAAATATTTTGGTAAGTTGAATACGGATCAACTTTTTAATAAAGGATTCCTTGCTTATCAAGTCGACGATTACTCATTAGCTAAGCGCGTGTTTCATGATTTAAAAGAATTAGATTCAAGCTATGATACAATTTATCCATTGTTAGCAAAAATCTATCTAAAAGAAGAAGATTATGAAAAAGCACTTGAAATGATTCAAGAAGGGATAACACATAATGAATTCAATGCCGAGTTACACTACTTAAAAGGATTGGCTTTAGAGAAATTAAAAGATTTAGAAGGGGCGCGCGATGCTTATTATGAGGCCTTAAACTTAGATCCAGAAGATTTAGAAGCAGCACTTCGTAGTAACCGTATTTGCTTAGTGTTAGAAGACTTTGAAGAAGTCGTTCAAAATATTCAACATTATGAAGAAAACGGATTATTTGATGACCGATTTGATTGGGATTTAGCGATTGCTTTCTTAGAATTAGAGGAGTATGATGAAGCGGCTTCATACTTTGAGAAAGCATTCGTCAACTATGGAGAAAATGTTGATTTCTTATTTGATTATGCGCAATTCTTAATGGAAGAAGGACGTCGTGAAGAGGCAGCGAAACAACTTGAGAAAATTTTAAATATTGATCCAAGTTTAACACCGGCTCGAGAGTTACTAGAGAATTTAATGTAAGAATTGTATAAAACTCAAAAAATGGTTTTTACAATCTGATGACAAAACCTTAAATGGTGTATAATACATCTTAAAGAAATTCTAGTAGAGGTGATTGAACAATGTTCTTATATTATGGTGGATATTACGGTGGATATGGGATGCGTTTCGATTCATCGTATTTAATTTATTTATTGATAGCATTAATCGTCCCGATGTTAGCCCAAGGTTATTTATCATCGACGTTTAACCAATACTTACGTGTTCGCGCTTCATCAGGTTTAACTGGAGCGGACGTGGCACGTCGTATCCTAGATCGAAATGGATTACAACATGTTCATTTGACAGAGGTTGGTGGTCGTTTGAGTGACCATTATGATCCAAGTCGTAAAACAGTTCGTTTATCACGTGATATTTATCATGGAACATCGATTGCTGCTTTAGCAGTTGCTGCTCATGAATGTGGACATGCGATTCAACATGCGAATGCCTATGCACCACTTCAATTCCGTTCAGCAATGTTTCCAGTCGTAAATTTTGCCAATAAGTTTGGTTACTTAGCCATTCTTTTAGGATTTATTTTTGGTGGTTCATCATTTTTATTACTTGGGATTATTTTAGTTGGCGTAACCGTGTTATTCCAAATTGTGACTTTACCTGTTGAGTTTAATGCATCAACTCGTGCAGTTGCTCAGTTATCAGAAATGAATATTTTATATGGTAACGAAGAAAAAGCAGGGGCACGTAAAGTGTTAACGGCGGCAGCATTAACGTATGTAGCGGGAGCTGTGGTGGCCATTGCCGAATTATTACGTTTAATCATGATTTTTAATTCACGCAATAACGATTAATTAAAAAGTCATCAAACTTAACGTTTGATGACTTTTTTTATGTTGTAGTAAAATAAAAGTAACTATTCAGCCACC